>CAZBBQ010000006.1:0-21678 GCA_964489745.1 uncultured Desulfobacteraceae bacterium | reverse complement strand
TAGGTGATGAATTTAAGTCATTAGCAGAGAAGAGGTTTAAAGAGATTCAAGAGGCGTATGAGGAATTAGCGGAAAGGCGGTAGAGCTAAAATCATGAAAAGATACTATTGCGCCAGCATTTGAAGAGCCCATAGGCAAGGGCTCCCATAACATGTCACAAAAAGGCACCTGCCCATCCTAAAAGAATAATAACAATACATTCAATTGTCTCAAGCATTTCAGATACCTCATCGGTGAATATATAGGTCAATTGTAGGGACAGGCACATGCCCCAACCAGTAAGACTCACGAGGCACTGGTGATAAAAGCAATGATCTTGTATTTAGCAACATCGACACCCATTCCCTTTGCTGCATACGTATCCTCCCTGAGGGCGGTCAATGCGCACCCTATCTTGCTCAAAATAAAACAAAAATAACTTGACAAAGACTCACTATTCTTTGAAAGTTATTATAATTTTTTTATACCGTATCCACATTTTTGGTTTATTGATTTTAAGGGAAAGGAGGTGTTTTTTTTAATTAATAATTATAAAAAAATAAAAAAGAAAGGAGAAAGCAAATGAGAAAGAAAAGTAAGGTAATAATTCTTTTGTTTGGGGCATTGGCTCTTTTGATGACAATAGGGTGTGCAGAAACAAAGTATATTCCTAAAGGAAAGATCGCTTGTTCATCAGATATTACATGGAATGTGGTTCCCCAGGCTGATATCACTTCATTTTCATGTACTGTGGCAAAATTTAAGAAAAAGCCAGCAGTTATATTTAAGGTGGGGATAAAGAACATTTCAGACAAAGCGCAGCGCTTCAGAGTTCAGATTTTTCTCCTTGAAGAGGGAAAGGCTGTTGGCCATTTAGTCCCACGGAAAGGGAAACCACCAGTTCTTAAACCTGGCCAGGAAAAGGTGGTTACCTGTCCGGTAATAAAGGCGACCCAATTGCCGAAAAAACTGGAAGTAGTTATTAAAACTATATCAATTGGCTAATAACTATAAAGTAAAAGGAGGTATAACATGAAAAATACCAAAACAATACTTTTACCAATTTTAATCTCTTTCTTCACCTTTCTGTTGGTCGGAACCTCGGTTCAGGCAAAATCGAGATATATTTCAATTAGTACTGGTGGCACAGGAGGGGTGTACTACCCTTATGGAGGTGGCCTGGCAGAGATTTTTACAAGATACGTAAAAGGGGTTAAAGCGGTTGCAGAGGTGACAGGTGCCTCTGTTGAAAATGTAAAGCTAGCCCATAGGGGTGAAACTGTTATTGCTGAGGCTATGAATGATGTCGTTTATCAAGGCTATAATGGGATTGGTAAGTTTAAAGGAAAACCCCAAAAAATATTAGCAATGTTTCAGATGTATCCTCACCACTACCATGTTGTTGCACTGAAAGGAAAAGGAATCAAAACTATCTATGATATAAAGGGTCATAAAGTTTCTGTGGGTGCACCTGGAAGCGGAACAGAGTTTAAAACTAACCTGGTCTTACAAGAAGCCTTGGGAATACCGTATTCAAGTTTTAAGGTATTTCGACTTTCATTTACCGAAAATGCAAATGCCCTTAAAGACGGGACAATTGATGTAGGCATATGGGATGTCGCAGCACCTACCTCTTCTGTAATGGATCTGTCCATTACAAGGGACATCTATGTTATCCCATTTTCAAAAGAAGACATAGATAAAATTTGCAAAAAATTTCCCTTTTACTCTCCCTTTGAAATGTCAGCAGGCACCTATAAGGGGCAAGACAAACCAGTTACTAATCCATCGGTGTGGAATACAGTAGCATGTACAGCCTCGCTGGATGAAGAATTGGTGTATAAACTTGTTAAAGCAGTTTTTGAGCATACAGACTACCTGAAAATGATCCACC
Organism: uncultured Desulfobacteraceae bacterium; assembly: GCA_964489745.1. GTDB lineage: Bacteria > Desulfobacterota > DSM-4660 > Desulfatiglandales > B25-G16 > B33-G16. The sequence continues at coordinate 19,805 of CAZBBQ010000006.1, read as the reverse complement.
CCTTTGCAAAATACACTACACCTCAAAATGCTATTAAGCATTCGGTTATCCCTCTTCATCCAGGTGCAATCAAATATTATAAGGAGGTGGGATTGACAATTCCTAACCGATTGTTACCAAAAAAATAATGAGATAATATCCTATAAGAGGCCGTCATTTTTAATGACGGCCTCTGGATTTTGCAGAGCGGAAACCATATGCCAAGGTGCCTGAAGACAGTATTGCCCATTACCCTTTTATTGTACCTTCTTTTTTCTCCAGTTATAACAAAGGCCATATACCCTCTTTTCTTAATAATTGAAAAAGGGAATGGCAAAGAGCTGATATCTATACCAATAGAACCTGGAGAAGGCTTTACTATACGATATATTCACTCCGTTGATATCTCACCGGTATATGAGGTTTTTTATGCAGATGAGAAAAAAGGGATTATTATTAAAGAGACCTATTTCAAGATGTTCGGAGCAGGAATGGGCCACTGGCCTGGCCGAGGGAGAATAGTCGAACAAAATGGATGGATCTTTATTAAGGATATGAACATTACAATCGGGGAATTTTATCTAAGAATAGGGGCACCATCAGTTGATCATACCATTCTCATCAAGGGCCAAGAGATACATTTAAGCAGGATGATTCCAGGAAAGAGGATTCGCATCTATATAAAGCACGTGGGAAAATAAAAAATGCAGGATCAAGAGAGAAGATCAGAAAAAGAAATTAAACCGAGTAAGACCAGGAATCTGGTTGGTTTTTTTGCCTTTGTATTTACTACGGTAGCAGTTATTCTCTCTCTTTTTCAGCTTTATTCTGCCGGAATCCAACCCTTCTCAGCGATATATCAGAGGTGCATCCATATATCTCTTATCTTGACCCTTGCCTTTCTTTTATTCCCTGCAACAAAAAAGGCATCCAGACAAAAAAAGGATATCTATTTCTATATTGATTTGCTCTTGATTGGCCTGGTCTTTCTTGTTACTGCCTACATCGTCTTTAATTATGGTGAGATTATTGAACGTCAGGGAGATTGGACAAAAATAGATGTTGTTTTTGGATTGGTGGCCACCTTTTTAGTGATAGAGGCTTGTCGCCGAACAATTGGTTTGGTCATGGTCATTATTTGTTTAACCTTTATTGTATATGCCTATTTTGGCCCCTATATGCCAGAGTTTTTTTCGCATAAAGGCTATAGCATTGAGCGCATTTCTACACTTTTATATCTTACTACAGAAGGTATTTATGGACTTCCCCTGGGTGTTGCCGCAACATTTGTCTTTATCTTTGTGCTCTTTGGCTCTTTTTTGCAGAAAACAGGCGGTGGAGACTTTTTCATAAACATGGCCTATGCCCTGACAGGGCGTATGACTGGTGGTCCAGCTAAGACGGCGGTATTAGCCAGTGGATTTATGGGATCTGTTTCCGGCAGCGCCATTGGAAATGTGGTTACTACCGGCTCCTTTACTATCCCTATGATGAAGAAACTGGGATATAAGCCTCATATCGCAGGCGCGGTTGAGGCAGCCGCATCTACAGGTGGCCAACTCATGCCCCCAATCATGGGGGCGGGCGCCTTTCTCATGGCGGAATTCACCAATACATCTTATTTATATATCATTAAGGTGGCACTTATACCGGCTATAATGTATTACGTGACTGTGCTGTTTTTTGTCCATTTTGAGGCAAAAAAGATGGGTTTTTTTGGGTTACCTGGCGATCAACTTCCCCGGATTGGTGAAACAATAAAAAATGGTCTCCATTTTCTGATTCCTTTGGGGATATTGATCTATGTCCTTGTTAGAAATTTTAGCCCCATGATGGCCGGTTTTATTGCTGTTGTGGCTACCTTTTTAACAGCTATGCTTAGAAAGCGTTCAAGATTGAGTCTTCGAGATACCATAGATGCCTTAGCATTGGGAGGAAGAAATGCTATCATAGTGTCCGTAGCCTGCGCTGCAGCTGGTATCATAGTTGGCATGGTAAGCCTTACTGGTATGGGGCTGAAGTTTTCGAGCATGGTGGTCTCAATCTCTGGTGGCGTCCCTCTGATTGCTATACTTCTTATAGGGCTTGCCTCTCTTGTGTTGGGCATGGGATTACCAGTTACTGCATCGTATATTGTTCTTGTTATCTTGGCTGGACCAGCCCTGATCGAGATGGGAGTAGCACTGATAACTGCCCACATGATAGTCTTCTGGTATAGTCAGGATGCCAATGTCACACCACCCGTGGCCTTAGCATCTTTTGCAGGTGCAGGTATTGCTGGAGCAAATCCCATGAGATGTGCCTTTTCTTCATGGAAGATTGCAAAGGGCCTCTATATAATCCCTATCATCATGGCCTATCAGCCTCTTCTCTTGAACGGCCCTTTTTGGGAGGTTGTCAGAGCCATCGTTTTTTCCACCCTTGGACTTATCGCCTTTACCTGCTTTTTGGAGGCCTATCTCTTTCACCGTACAAATTTAATTGAGTGGATCTTTATGGGTACTGCTACATTTTTGCTCCTCCTTCCTTCTCTCTACACTGATTTCATAGGCACAGCGCTTTTTGTAACAGTGTTTCTTACACAGAAGCTTATCTGGAAAGAGGAGTGGAAGGGTTTGTTGGGATTACGATTGCCACGGAAAGGTCTGGTAAATGAATTACAAGAAAGATAAATCTTTTGTTAAAATCCTTTTGAAAATTCCATTGATATCATTTTTACAAACGGCAGGCCAGGGTTACGGCGAACTATAAAAAGGTAAGGTATAGAAGGGGAGGGGGAACGATTCAAGGCAAAGCTAAATTCCGAGATAGGCCTCCCGTATTTCTGAAGACCCCTTTATTTTTTCAGACGTTCCTTCGGATTTAATTTGACCCTCATGCATTATGTAGACATAATTCGATGCATCAAGGGTAGCCTCTGCATTTTGTTCTACAAGAAGTATCGTCAATCCAACATCTGCTTGTAATTTTTCAACAGTTTCAAAAATTTCTCCGACAAGTTTAGGCGCCAATCCCTGGCTCGGCTCATCTAACATGATCAATTTCGGTTTTGTCATAAGCGCCCTGGCAATAGTTACCATCTGTTGCTGCCCTCCACTCAGTGTGACAGCTTTTTGTCTATCTCTTTCTTTTAGGATAGGGAATAAAGAGTAAACAAGCTCAAGGGAGGCATTTATGTTTTTAATGGCCTCTTTGCGATAGGCACCCATTAATAAATTTTCATGTACGGTCATACCCCCAAATAGATGTTTTCCCTCAGGAACCAGGGCAATACCAAGATCCACCTTTTTATGGGTTGGGAGGTGAGTTATTTCCTCATCTTCGTAGAATATTTTACCTCCCCATGGCTCAACCGAACCCAACACAGTCATGAGGAAGGTTGATTTACCCACACCATTAGGCCCGAGCAGGGCTGTTATAGAACCTTTCTTAACCGCTAAACTTGGTTTCCACAATACCTGCATGGGTCCATAGCCAGATTCAAGATTCTCGACCCTTAACATACTATTCATCCTTATTTTTCACTTCTTTCCAAACCTCAGATCGCCATTTGGATTCGTCCTTAGAATGCCCTAAATATACCTCGATTACCCTTGGATCAGTCAAGGCCTCCTCTGTTTTGGCATCCACTAATTTTGCACCTTGATTTATTACGATTACTCTCTCGGCCAAGCCGGCTACCGCTCTCATGATGTGCTCGACCATGGAGACTATGGCTATCTTCTCTTCGTCTTTTATCTTTTTGATAAATGTGACCATATTATCGATATCCTTGGGATTCATCCCTGCCATAGCCTCATCCATCAAAAGGAGTTTTGGTCTCATTGCGAGAGCCCTGGCAATTTCCATCAATTTTTTCTCTACAGGGGTAAGGGTCCCGGCAGCTTTATCCCTATAAGCCTCCAATCCAACCATATCAATATACCGGTCTGCAATCTCCAGGGAGTCATCCACGGTAACTTTTTCTGCCAATGTACCAAACATGGCACCAATCGCTACATTTTCCCTGACGCTTGCCGAGCTAAAAGGCCTGGGAATCTGAAAGGTTCTCCCTAACCCAAGTGGTGCTCTTTTGAATGCAGGTAATCTGGTAATATCTTTTCCATCAAAGATGACTTTCCCTTCTTCTGGGCGATAAACTCCGCTAATAACATTAAAAAGGGTGGTTTTCCCGCTCCCGTTTGGCCCGACTATTCCAATTAATTCGCCTTCTTTGATTTCCAGGCTTATCTTATCGACTGCCACCAAACCTCCGAAGCGTTTTGTTACGTTCTCAAGCTTCAATAATGCCATGAGTATTACCTATTCGATAAACATTTCTAATTTTGTGCCCTTTAATTTACTCTTCAGCAGTCCTACAACACCCTCTGGTGCTATCACAATTATGATAATAATGATTGGCGCGAATATGAGGAGTTGAAATCCTGGCATGATGACCGCGAGCCAATATTTCGACAGCCCGTAGATAAGCCCGCCAACAACAGGACCCAGAAGTGTGCCTGCACCACCAAGTAGAACCACCACTATGCACTCCACTGTGTAATGTATTACAAAGACATCGTCCGGGTATACATGGCCAAGCTTTAATCCCCAGGCCATAGCCCCAACACCTGCTCCAAGCCAGCCACTAGTCAAAAAAGCAATTGTTTTGTACTTGTTCGCATTTATCCCCATGACCTTAGCTGCATCCTCATCTTCCCTTACTGCAGTCAGGGCATAACCAATCTTGCTTCTCATAAAATACATATTCAAAAAGGCAGCCAATGCAGCTATAATAAAGACTGAAAAATCGGCCCAGAACGAGGTGAGCTGGTTGACTGTAGTCCTTCCCAGGGCCTGCACGAGTGCCCCGTAATATATGAGACCTTCAGAGCCACCCCAAATTTTTGCTCCTTCTATGAAGTGCCTGAGCCCCTCATTTATACCAATACAGGCTATAGCAAAATAGGCCCCCCTGAGCCTTAAGGCAATGAACGCTTCAAGAAGTGCCGATAACGACGCAAGGAACATGGCAAACAATATTCCTATACCTATAATACCTATTCCAAGCCATTCATACTGAGAAAAATATGTTATCCCTAATGACATTCCATAGGTACCTAAGGCGATAAAGGTTACGTAGCCAAAATCCACATATCCCGTCATCCCCATAAATATGTTCCAGGACTGTCCCAGGGCACAATAAAAGGCAAGCAATGCTACCATCTGCCACATACCCGGCATAGAGAAACCGATTATAAACATGATGAGGTATGCAGCAAACACAGGAATGAGTGGATAATATTTCGGTAAGGTCTTTTTCATTTACTTCCCAAGAAGTCCAGTAGGTTTTATTAAAAGGAGAAAAAACAGCATCCAAAAGGCCAGAGATACCGTCAAGGAGAACGGTGCCACTCCTGGTATCAGGGCAAACAGGGTATAGGCACCGTTCTCTATAAGGCCAAATATCAACCCTGCGAAAAAAGCGCCATACGGAGAGGTAAGCCCACCCAGAACAGCTATAACAAAGGCCTTCAGGGTATAGACCCCACCCATGTAAGGGTTGATACCCACCGGGATAAACATTGTAAGCAAAACCCCGCTCATTACTGTTAAGCCAATCCCAATGGCAAAGCTCAGGGCATATATCCAATCTACATTAACCCCACACACCCTTGCCCCTTCCCTATCCTCCATAACGGATCTTATTGCAGTTCCTAACCTTGTTTTACTAAACCAGAGGTATAGAAATAAGGCGATAGCTGTGCTGCCGATGAATGCATAGACTTTACTCATGGGTATAGTGGTTATAGGAAGTGTTATCTTTCCAAGACCCCAATTATAGCCTCTGAAATCAGCGCCAAAAATAAGCTTGGCAATCTCCTCCAGAAGAATGCCCATAGCAAAGGTGGCAAGAAGTGAGGTAAGCTCCGGGGCCTTTATTAATCTCCGTATCACGGTATAAAAGAAGAAAAATCCTAATGCCATTCCAATAATCAGGGCTGCTGGAAGAGCTATCACTGGAGACAGGCCCAAGGCCGTAAACATAGTCAGCGTTACAAATGCTCCAACCATAATGAATTGACCATGCCCGACATTAACCACGTTGATAACACCGAATATGAGGCTCAATCCCATTGTAGCCAGGCCATAAACACCCCCAAGGAGCAGCCCATGAGTCAAATTTCCCGCCAGCAGTGTAAAAAACATACCGTCCTCTTTTATGCCCTGTTAGAAAAAATCCTGCTCAAGCATTCTAACAGGTTTTGTTCTGTATAAACTTAATATAGAAAATCTCCTCACCTCATAGAAAACTCTTCACTAAAGGGAGGAGATTTTTTATGATTCTATTAGAACTTGGGTTTTGGATAGATGAATTTGGCTGTTGCTGCCTCAAGAGGCCACACAATAACCCTTTTGCCATTCTGCCACTGCATGTCTACCATGGAGTGACCTATCTGCATCCCTGTAGTATCATCAACATCCCATCCTCCATAAAAGGACATGAACTTTAATTTGCCAAGGGCTGCCCTTACTTTATCCTGGTCAATAGAATTAGCCATCTCCGCAGCTTTTACATAGGCCAAAACCTGGGCCCCTGCTTCTGCGGCATGATAGTCCGGTATCATATCTTTGCCCAGTGCCTTTTTAAAAAGACTTACAAATTCATCTTGACTCGGGCCAATCCATTCGAGGCCGAGTTTTTTGGCTCCTTTTGGGGAAAATGTTACGCCATATTCCCAGTGAGAGGGTCCCATTACCCCTTCTGCTATATGGCCGCCCAAGGCTTTATAGTAGGCAGGCAATGTTGCAGATGCAACCAGTGATACGGCCTTGACGTTTATATCCAGGTCTGACATTTGTCTGGCAAACAGCTGACCATCCACGTAATGTCCACCACCAACCACTATCTCTGGTTTCCTTGATTTCATATCTGATAGAAGGGGAGTTAGATCGGCTACACCTTTCGGGTATGTCCTCTTAAATACGACCTTGAATCCAAGTTCTTCGGCGTGCTTTTCAGCGCCACCCATGGTCATCCTGGCGAATTCTGAATCCTCATAAGCCAATGCCACGTTTTTAACGTTAGGATCAAAGTGTTTAATCATGTCAAGGGTTCCCATATGATATTTGGATCCTGGTCCTATCGTTTGCACAATATACTGGAAGCCCTGCTTGAAAATTCGGTCGCTCGCTCCTCCGTGATCCATATAGACCATGTTATATCTTTCAGCCACAGGAGCTCCAGAAAGAGTGAGCCCTGAACTATATGCGGAAAAAACAACGCTAACTTTATCAACCGTGATCAGCCGCTCAATAAGGCTTGTTACGCCCTCTTTTTTTGATTCACAGTCATAATATTTATAGTCAAGAGGAATCCTTTTCTTACCTACAAGCACACCAGCATATACATTATTTACCCAGTCGATACATGCCTTTATTCCCCCGATGGCCTGCTCCCCTGCCTTTGCATATTTTCCAGAAAGGCAGGCTGGGTGCCCAATTACCAACTTTTTTGGCGCTGCAAGGGCATTTGCTGAAATAAAAAACCCAACAATAGCTATAAAAATTATAGCAGTTTTAAAATAATTTCTTTTCATGCTACTCCCCCTTTTTAGTTTATGTTAAAGAAAATAATGTGTAGCACATAAAAAATATAAAAAAATCCTGTTATGTAATCTACATAACAGGATTTCAAAAGTCCCCTCTGAAGTTGGTATTCAGAAAGACCAATAAATATTTAATTAAAGGGTGGATTGCTAATAGCATTATTCTGAACCAAAAAGGTTTGTAGAACAACACACCATTACTGCCATTACTTTTTTATTGGCTATTTGTCAACAAATTTATCAAAAATCCTTTCAGAAAAAATTACTATACGTATTTGATCGTTCTGTGACTCTTTTAAGATAATCACTTGTTTCTTTCGGTGTCCGGTGCCTGAGTAATTGATAAAGTTTATCGCTTGACATAGAAGAGACATGATACCTTTGAATTATCTTTTGTCGGATAGCAGTCGGGCCCCAGTTATATCCGCATATTGTCAGGTAGAGACGTTTATCCCTTCCTTGAATATCGGCAAAATGTTTGTTGTAGAGGAGATAAAGATACGCGGAGCCAAGATTGATATTATTAACAGGCTGGTAAAGGTAGGGTGGTGTAATAATTCTATTCTGCTTATAGATAAACTGGTATGCCTCTCCCCAGAGGAGGTCTATCCTTCTTTTTAACTCTTGCAATTCACGTCTCTGCTGGTCTTCTATCTCATCCCATTGCTTTTCTATCCCCAGAACATTTTTTCGCCATGTTTCTTTAGCGGCCCTTTCTAATTTCTCCCATTCATTCAATTCTTCCCCATGTTTTTCACTATAGCCGATAGAGGAGAAAAGAAATGGATAGATAATTGCGAATATTACTAAGAAAAAAAAGCTCTTTCTGATTTTCACCATTGTCTCCTTGTTAAAAATTATGTTTAAATGCAATCCATTGCATTAATGTGTTAGTAAAAAATCTTTCCAGAGGCGATTATGATGAAAAAAAACCTATTAAAAAGCAGCCTTGTAAATATAGTCATTTCAGATATTGATTTAACACCAGGTCCATTCTGCATGAGCTTTCATTTTAACCTGGAACCACTTAAGGCGTCTATTGAAAAATATGGTGTTATAAATCCGCCATACCTGCTTAGAAATCCCGATAACAATTTTTTAGTAGTTGCCGGTTATGCAAGGCTCATGGCTGTAATAGAATTGGGGTGGCATGATATAGCATGCCACGTGTTGCCTGATAGTTTCTCATTGTTTAATGCGCTTTTATTTAATTTAAATGATAATCTCATTCATCGTCAATTTAATAGTATTGAAAAAGGGATGATTTTACAAAGACTCACCCGTTTCATTAGCACAGAAGAAATAGTAACCAATTTCATGCCTATTCTTGGTATTCCTTCAAACAAACAACAATTAGAATTATTTTTGGGTTTAGACGAGTTAGAAGAGAGAATAAAGATTTCTATTGCTATTGAACAATTGTCCATACGGGTGGCTGGGTTATTGAGGCATATTGATAAAAACGATCGGCTCAAAATTAATAATCTATTTACCTCTTTAAAATGGAGCTTTAATCAGCAATGGGAAACTATTCAATGGATTAAAGAAATTGCCAGCAGGGAAGGGTGCTCAATTAACAAGATTATCAATTCAAAAGATATTAATGAGGTTTTACATAATACGACGATGAATAAACCACAGAAGGTAAAAGCCATAGTTAGGATACTGAAATTCAGAAGATTTCCATCCCTTTCTAAGGCTGAAAAATTATTTATCAAGGGTGTTTCCAATCTTTCTCTTCCCTTAGGAGTTAAAATAATTCCCCCACCTTTTTTTGAAGGGACTGATTACAAACTCGAAGTAACGTTTAGAAAAGGTGAAGATCTTAAAGAAAAATTAGCTAATTTATGTAACGTACCTGAATTAAAACACATACCCGATTTTTGGAAGGGCATATAACATTTCGGATTGTAAAAAAGCATTTATATGGGGCCTATGAAGCGATTTAAAGTAAGGCGAATCTTGATTGAAAGAGAGGCTGAAAACGACTCTCTTTCAAAGAAGATAATTGAAAAATTGCCAAATATACCAAGAGAACGTGTAGGATCAAATGAATTAGCCTTGTGGGAAGATATTGAAGAGATGGATAAAGACTCACTGAGGCTTATCCACTATAAAGGTGAATTTCTTAAACCCTGCCCAGGTACAAGGAGATATATCTGCTGTGGGTATCAGATCCTCAATGTAGGGATCAACTGCCCGATGGACTGTAGTTACTGTTTTCTTCAATCCTACGTCAACCAACCATCATTAAGGCTTTTTACTAACTTAGAAGATAAACTTAATGTGATCGGTGAGTTTATCGATAACCATCCAGAAAGGATATTTAGAATTGGAACCGGAGAGTTCACCGATAGTCTTGCCCTAAATTATATTACCGGATGGACTCATTTTTTACTTCCTTTCTTTTCATCCAGAAAGAACTGTATACTGGAGCTCAAGACAAAAACCTCTTTTACCAAAGACATTATTAACAGTAGGTACAAAAAAAGAATAGTTATCGCATGGTCTTTAAACACCTCTCGAATAATAGCCAATGAAGAGGAAAAAACAGCAAGTCTAAAAGAGAGAATCATTTCCGCACGGGAATGTCAAAAAGCAGGGTTTGTGGTAGCGTTTCATTTTGATCCCTTACTATATTATTCAGGATGGGAAAATGAATATGAAGAGATTATACAGCTTTTGGAGAGATATATTGATCCAACCTCTATTATTTGGATAAGCATTGGCTCTTTTAGATATATGCCAGATCTCAAGTGGCATATTTTGAAAAGATTCCCAGATACACATATCTTTGATGGTGAATTTATTACCGGTTTAGACGGTAAGCAGAGATATTTCAAGCCCATCAGGGTAGAAATGTATGCTAAGTTATCAGAAAGATTGAAAAAATGGTATGATAATTTGGGGATTTATTTTTGTATGGAAAGTGATGATGTTTGGGAACAATCGCTGGGATGGTCACCAAAAAATTCTTCAAATCTTTCGAAATACCTCGACAACCGAGTAAGAATGGTAATGCCTGCTTGAAAAATGACGAAAGTAAAGGGAAAGTGATCCTTGTTATCTATTTTTTAATGTGTTAGAAAAAAACGATTTAATCTAAAAGGTTGCGCATTCCTTTTAATAAACTATTATGTATTACTTAATTAAATACGGTATGTTACGAGAAAATGATAATGTAACATATTAACAATTAACTCAAAGTTATTCCAAAGGAGGAGTTATGGAAATAAAAAAAATTGGTGTTGTTGGTGCAGGAACAATGGGCAATGGTATCGCTCAGACAGCAGCCCAGATCGGCTGTGATGTTGTCATGAGAGACATAGAAATGAGATTTGTGGAAGGGGGAATGAAAAGCATCGAGAGGTTTCTTTTAAAAAGTGTTGAAAAAGGGAAAATGGATACCAAACAAAAAGACACCATTTTTGGCCGAATAAAAGGCACAACTGACATGGTTGACCTTCAAGATGTTGATTTTGTCGTAGAAGCCGTTATAGAAGATTTAGATCTAAAAAAGAGTGTTTTTAGTCAGTTAGATGAATTATGTAAACCCGATGTTATTTTGGCTACCAATACATCATCTATGTCAATTACAGAAATAGCAGCAAGTACGAAACGGCCTGATAAAGTTTGTGGAATGCATTTTTTTAATCCTGTGCCATTAATGCGTCTTGTGGAAATAATCAGAGGCTATTCAACAAGTGACGAAACGATAAAAGCGACAACAGAATTAGCTCAGAAAATGGGTAAAACAACTGTAGAAGTAAAAAAGGACTCACCAGGTTTTATCGTTAATAGAATAATGATTCCCCATATGATAGAGGCCATAAAGATTGTTGAGGAAGGCATTGCATCCATTGAGGACGTTGATAAGGCAGTGAAAAATGGTCTTAATTATCCTATGGGTCCATTTGAATTAATGGATCTGACAGGAATTGATATCGCATACTTTGTAACGCAATATTTCTTTAATGAGTTGAACAAAGAAAACAAATGGGTCGCACCAAATTTATTAAAAACAATGGTGAGAGCCGGTAAATTAGGTAAAAAAACTAAGAGTGGATGGTATGAATAAAGACTTATAAAATATGCGCACAAAAAGGGAGACTTTGTTTTAAATCAAGTCTCCCTTTATTTTATTCAAAAAAATGAAAGACTAACGCTTATTTTTATGACGCATAGATTTCAATAACTTCCGGTATTTATGTTTCCTTATCTTTTTTCTTCTTTTTTTAACTACACTGCTCATAAAAATGAAAACCTCCAAAAATTTAAAATGTTTATAATAATGGTAAATAGGGATGTAACAATTTACTCTATACAAGTAAGTTTACATAATATATATTATCAGACACACTATTTATATAAAAACATTACGCATTGTTCTTTGATTCATAAAGATATTTGTCTGCTAACGAAATAAAATCACTTACAGTCATTTTATCTGAATATGTTGCAAAACCCACACTTGCGGTAACACCATCTCCCTCTTCAAATCCTTTTATAAGTCTTTCACTTGTATTGAGAACAATTTCTTTATTTGCCTCAACGAGGATAATTGCAAACTCATCACCACCATACCGAAAAGCCGTGTCTACGTTTTCCCTGATGTTTGAAAGAATTATATTACCGGATTTAGCAAGCATTTTATCACCTGCAAGATGACCATATGTATCGTTATACTCTTTGAATTTATCAAGATCCAAAAGGATCAGAGATAAGGGATGGTTCTGGCGGTTTGCCCTGTTCACCTCATCTTTTAGTTTATTATGAAAATGTCTTTGATTAAAAAGCCCGGTGAGGTTATCAGTTATTGATAATTTGGCTAATTCATCTCTAATCCTTTTTTCTATCAATATCCTGCTTATCTTTGCCTCTATTTCATCAAGTTTAAAGGGCTTGGTGATAAAATCATTTGCGCCAGCATTAATAACATCCATATACGCATAGTCTTTATCGTAACCAGTCATAGCAATTATACTGATATCAATTTTTTCTTCCCTCACCGTCTTTATTAATTCAATTCCATTAAATTCTGGCATATTGACATCAGTAATTAAAAAGGTATATTTTCCATTTTTTATTCTCTGCAATGCACTTTTTCCACTATTTTCTGAATCAACATTAAACCCTAAACTTGACAGTAATTCTGCTACAACATTCCTTACATCTATCTCATCATCAACAACCAGAAGGTTTTCTTTATGATATTCCTGTTCCATAATTACATACTCTAATATACCTTCTGATTATATTTGTCAACTAACTCTCCAAGTAATGAATTTTGGAATCCTTTAATAATCTTTACCCTCACCAATTGCCCTTTAAAATCTTTTTTAGCAAAAAAATTGACAACCTTATTTCCTGACGTTCTTCCTGTGAGCTGACTGTTCCCTTTTTTTCCAGGGCCTTCTACTAAAATTTCTTGAATTGTTCCCTCCATTAGTGTGTTTTTTGATAAGGTTATTTTTCTTTGCTTTTCCTGTAATATAGACAGGCGTCTTTGCTTTTCTTTTTCATCTAATTTTCCCGGAAACTGTAATGCCTTGGTTTTGGGCCTTTCAGAATATTTAAAGGAGAAAAGATTATCAAACGCTATTGTATCTATTAATTGCAGGCTCTCTTCAAAATCCTTTTCAGTTTCACCTGGGAATCCCACAATTAAATCGCTTGTAATTGTTATATCAGGTCTTACGTTTCTTATGCGCTCTATTAAAGATATATATTTATCTCGTGTGTATCGTCTATTCATAAGCTTAAGTATAGTATCTGAGCCTGATTGAACTGGTAGGTGAATATGAGCACAAAGGCTCTTTAATTCTCCAAAAGAACCTATGAGTTCATCGGATAGATCTTTCGGATGAGATGTTATGAAGCGAAGTCTTTTCAAACCCGCTATACCATCCAACTCCTTTAGTAAACCAGGAAATGTTGGCAAGGCCTTGTTTTTGTTATTGTAGGAGTTTACATTTTGTCCTATAAGGGTGATTTCCTGTATCCCTTGACTGATCAAATATTTAGACGTATTAATAATGTCTTCTGCTGGAAGGCTTGTCTCCCTTCCCCTCACAAAAGGAACAATACAATAAGAACAAAAATTATCACATCCCTCCATGATTTTTAAAAAAGTTGTAACCCTTCCTTTTACGTAGCCGTTACATGCGGGTAATGCGGACAGTTCGCCGGTTAAATCAAGGCAGGAGGTCTTCCCTCTTCCTTCCTTGATTTGAGCAAGAAAATCATTGATGCGGTAAATATTTCTTGGGCCCAAAACCAAGTCAACATATGGGAAATCTTGTAGGAGATTTGTTCCTTTTTCTTGTGCGACACATCCGATGATGCCAGAAATAATATCTGGCTTCTTCCTTTTTAAAGAAGCCAGGCGACCAATAAGGGTTAATGCCTTTTGTTCAGCCTTTTGTCTGACCGTACAGGTGTTTACCAAGATAATATGAGCATCATTGATGCTATCTGTTTTTTTATAACCCTTATTTACAAGGATTTGGCTGATAGTATCAGAATCATGCACATTCATCTGACACCCAAAGGTTTTTATATAGAATAATTGATCCACATGGCACCTTCCTACGGTCGAGAAAATTTTATCGTATCAATACAATTTTTCTTGATTAACATGGATACTTCCCTCTTCTTGTAAAGATTTAATAAGTGAAACTATATCATCCTTACACCCGGGCATTATAGAGATTTCAATCTCACCATTTACTGGGTTAATAGTTCTCATAGATGCCATGCCATCGTAGGATTCTATTATCCATTGCAAATAACATATTTCCTTTCTATCTATAGACAAAAGATATTTACCGGTTTGTCTCATTGTAAGATGATTCGCCCCATTTCAGTTTTGTTCTTAAAATATCAAAATAGTCCTGACCAGGCGATTTAATGAGTTTAAGTTTATTTTTTGATTGAGAGACAACAACCCTGTCATTATTTATAAGATCGAAGCCGACCTGGCCATCAAATGTGAGTGTGACTTGCTCGCTGTTTTCTCCCATTTCTATCTCTATCACTGATTTATCGGGCAGTATAATAGGCCTATGTGTCAATGTAAATGGGCATATTGGAGTCAATATCAATGCATCTAAATCCGGGTAGATTATCGGGCCTCCAGCGGAAAGATTATAACCTGTTGAGCCCGTAGGAGTAGATATTATCAACCCATCTGCTCGAAAGGTTGTTAAAAAACGATCATCAATAGATACCCTAAGATCAATAATTCTGGCTAATGCGCCTTTATTAATAACCACGTCATTTAAGACCGAAAAACGACATTTTTCTTCGTTATTTCTTAAAATGCTAGCCTGCAACATGAGTCTTGTTTCAACAGCTATCTCTCCAGTTATAAGTTTTTCTATATCCTCATAAAGCCTTTTTAACGGAATCTCTGTTAAAAAACCTAATCCCCCAAGATTGATACCCAAAATAGGCAGACCATATCGTCCAATCTTTCTGGCAGCCCCCAGTAATGTTCCATCTCCACCCAATACAATAACCCAGTCGGCTGTATCTGGTATAATTGTTTCTTCCTCAAGATATCGATTTAAGGCTGGGCTCGATGTCATTTCTTCTGTGTATACCTTTATTCCCTTTTCTTTAAACCAATGCGTTAAGCGTTGACACTCTCTTTTTGCAGGCTCAAAATCGTGCTTAAAGATTATCCCGACTGATTTAGGTTTTTTTTCCATTAGCAAATTACCTTACCAATTACTCTCCAATCATCAATCAAATCCGATGTCGTATCAACTAGAAGATGTAAAATATGTAGAGAAGGATATAGCCTTTTCAGATCCTCCAAGTCAACTGGCTGGAACTTTTTTTTATTATTTATATAGGCCTGAATAGTTAAGGCATTTGACTCATAATTTTCCTTTGTTCTCTTCGATATCCTTTTAAAGGAAATTTCCTGGGGGCATTGTGTCTGCTGAATAACAAAAAGTTTATTGTGTCTTGCGGCAACTTCGGCGGCCCTCCTTCTTAACTCTTGGGTAATAAAGGTTGCATCCAGAATGATTCCTTTACCCTTAGCCACAAGCTCATCTGCAAGAGAAAATATTTCATTGTAGACAAGCTCCCTTTTTTTCATATCGGATGCAATCTTCTCGTCAAATATGTCTTCATTTTTCAGCACTTCAAGTCTTATCAGATCCGTCCTTAGTATCGTATAACCTTTAATTTTGGCTATAACTTCTGTGGTTTCCGTTTTGTAGGAGGCAGGAAGTCCACATGCAATCACCACTGCTTCAGGTTGCAATCCCTTTTTTATGAAATCTACAAAATGTTCCTTCATGATTCCCTTACTTTATATAGGTCATGGCAAGTTTAAAATACTTATTTGATGTTTCCTGAGCTTCTTCTTTTTTCCTCCTCGCTATATTTGCATCATCGAGCTGGAAACTGTTTACCTTCCCCCGTACAATTGCCCGATAGATCTTATAAAATGTAAGCAAGGAATTCACATCGTGCTCATTTGCTATTTCCTTGTATAAATCCCAAAGTTTTTCAGAAAGCCTGTTTCCTCCATAATATTCCAAATCCATAAGCAGGAAAGCAATGTCAGCTATGGTATCAGTATATCTAAATCTGCTGTTAAATTCAATGCAATCAAATATTGGAAGATTTTCTGTAAGGCAAATATGCTCCATATGGAGATCTCCATGACAATCTCTTATCTTTTTACTATTTATTCGGCTGATGAAAAGGGGCCTGTTCGAGCTATAAAAATTTTCTGTCCATTGTTTGAGGGTGTCAAAATCCCTTTTTTGAATTGTCATTCCAATATATTTCTGGATCTGTTCAAAATTTTCATCGGTATTAATTTTGAATTTTTCTGGCTCACCAAATTTATCAATATTCAAGGAATTACGAGCAGTTCGATGAAATCCTGCAAGAACTTTGGCAATTTTTGTTAAATGCTCGCTCGTTAATTCACCTCGAAAAAACATTGATTTCATGAGCATTTCATCGGGAAGCCTTTTCATTCTAACTGCATATTCAACAATCCTTCCCTGCTCTCCCCCCATTCTGTAATTTTTACCGTCATAGCGTACTGGTAATACATCTATATATATGTCCTTTGATAATCTTCGGTTAAGCATAATCTCTTGATGACAGTAGTAGTGCCGTTTTTTTAGTGTTGAAAAATCCAAGAATCCAAAATTGACAGGTTTTTTTATCTTATATACAGACTCATCTGTAAGAAAAACAAGTGAGATGTGAGTCTGAATTAATAAGACCTCTTTTGCTTTATCTGAAAGAAATTCTGGGTTCAAAAGATCATCAATCATAGAAGACATGAGCAATCCTCACTAAAAAGGGAATTTATGGATTAAGGGATTAAGGCACTTCTTTTCATTCGATCACTAATTATGCACGCATATTAAAAACCTAATACACACCAGTCAAGGATAAAATTGGTAAACTGTGTTGACTTTATGATTAATCTAATCTAATTTTTTAAGGAATTATGGGAGGCATTGATATGGTTGAAAAGGTAGCTGAAGCAGCCAGTTTTTTACGCGAGAGGATAATAGGCCACCCTCTCATAGGGATTATTACAGGCACTGGTCTTGGAAACCTAACTGATGTAATGGAAATTAATAAAAAATTTCCCTATGAGCAGATTCCTCATTTTCCAAAATCAACTGTTGAAAGCCATGCAGGCATCCTTGTCTCTGGCACTATAGCAGAGAAGTCTATTCTTGCCATGCAGGGAAGATTTCATATCTACGAGGGATATACCGCTAACGAGATTACATTTCCGATCAGAGTTATGGCACACTTAGGAGTGAAATACCTTTTTGTGGTAAGCGCAGCAGGAGGATTAAATCCTCTTTTCAAACCAGGAGAGGTAATGCTCGTTACAGATCATATAAACCTCACCGGAGATAATCCCCTTATCGGAAAAAATATTGATGAATTAGGGCCAAGGTTTCCTGATATGACCTCTGCCTATGATAAAGATCTTATAGGTTTATCTAAAGAAAAGGCAAGAGAAGAAAAGATTATTTTAAATCAAGGCATCTATGTGGGCATAACTGGACCAAGCCTTGAAACACCTGCTGAGACGAGATTTTTAAGATTAATAGGTGGTGATGCAGTAGGAATGTCAACTGTTAATGAGGTTATAACTGCTGTTCATTGTGGATTAAAGGTATTGGTAATTGTAGCTATCACCAATAGTAACCTTCCTGATTGCATGAAAGCTATATCAATGGAAGAGGTGTTTTTTAATGCCAAAAAGGCATCTTCCTCTTTAACCAAATTGCTGAAAGCAATTATCAAGGATTTAGAAAAATGAATAAGGCAGATATCCTGGTCCATAATGGCACTATTCTCACTATGGATAGTCAAAATAGCATTATTCATAATGGTATGGTAGCCATATCAGGGAACACAATATCTTATATAGGAAAAGGCAAAAAAGAATCAATAGAGGCAAAAAAGAATCTTGATACCCACGGAGGCCTAATACTTCCTGGTCTTATCAATGGTCATACCCATGCAGCCATGTCCCTTTTCAGGGGCTTAGCAGACGATCTTCCTCTTATGGAATGGTTACATAACTATATTTTCCCTGTGGAAGGGAAGATGGATGCTGATTTTGTGAGGGTCGGAACCCTTTTGGCATGTGCAGAGATGATACTCTCTGGAACTACAACATTTTGCGATATGTACCTCTTTGAGGAGGAGGTAGCAAGGGCTGCAAAAGAAGCTGGGATGAGAAGTGTTGTTGGAGAAGTCATCTATGATTTTCCCTCACCAAATTACGGAACATTAGAAAAGGGATTTATTTATACAGAGGCATTGATTGAAAGATGGAAACAAGATCCTCTTATAAATATAGCAGTTGAACCACATTCTTTGTTCACCTGCGGGGAGGAGCTTTTGCGTAAAGCAAATGATCTGGCCCTTACAAAAGGTGTTCCTCTGATTCTTCACCTGGCAGAAACAAAAGAAGAAGTAAATGAGATAGAAAAAAGGTTTAGAAAAAGACCTGTTCAACACTTAAAAGATCTTGGTCTTTTAGGTTCTCACCTCATTCTAGATCACTGTGTCCACATCAACAAATCTGAAATAGAATTACTTGCAGAAAATAGTGTGCGCATAGTTCATAATCCGGAAAGCAACATGAAACTTGCATCGGGCGTAGCACCTGTTCCCGATATGATAGAAAAAGGCATAACAGTGGGTCTGGGCACTGATGGATGTGCCTCAAATAATAACCTTGATCTTTTTGGCGAGATGGATATGGCTGCAAAACTGCATAAGGTGAATAATCTTGATCCCACTGTAATGAATGCCCAAACTCTTGTGAAGATGGCAACCATAGATGGCGCAAAGGTGCTTGGGCTTGAGAAAATTACAGGATCATTAGAAGTGGGAAAGAGGGCTGATCTGATAGTAATTGACACAAATAAGCCCCATCTCGTTCCAATGTATAATCCTTATTCGCATCTTGTCTATGCGGCTAGTGGCCACGATGTAACACATTCGATTATAGACGGAAATATCGTTATGGAGGATAGAAGGCTCCTTACGTTAGATGTTGAAGATATTATAGAACGATCAAAAGAAAAATCTTGCAAGGTAAAAGAATGGGTGAAAATGGTTAGGGATTGAGGAATTTAGGAATTGTGAATTTAGCAACGATAACTTTAGGCACTATAGCTCACTTTAGGCACTTTAGTCGCTATAAATATCTTATAACTATAGGGTTTACAGTATACATGTTGCTTATTGCTCCTCAGTTATGGGCAAAGACATATATCATTGCTGAGAATATGTCATCATCTCTTAATGTTACGGTAGCTTATAAGATCAGTATACCTTCTGGAATTATTAAGCTCAGTATAAAAAATGTTCGATTCCCTCATAAAAGTAATCCAGCCTCAATGCAAAAAATTATCCATTCTCAGTTCATTCCATCTGTAAGACCAACAAATACGCAGGAATTAACCGATCAATGGGGAAATAATATTATAGTTATGTCTTGGTCTCAACCCCCCTCTTATCTATCAGCCATTGCTAAATACAGGATTACACTTGATAGATACCTCAAAAAATTTCAGGGTGAGTTCCCCTACCCTGTTAAATCACTCCCAGAAAAAAACAAAATGTACCTGCAACCAAGCGATTTAATTCAGTCAAATAGTAAGAAAATCCAATTATTAGCTGAAAAATTACTCAAAGAAGTAAAAAGTCAGGTTCAGG
>CAZBBQ010000005.1:0-21980 GCA_964489745.1 uncultured Desulfobacteraceae bacterium | reverse complement strand
ATCAGCTCACTTGTATCCTTCGCCTGCCAAAGGCGGAATGGATAGGTGTAATAAATTTTTCTAATGAACTACCTCGCAGCAAAGCTGCGAGGTATCAAAAGGAATTTTTATTAACCCCGATGCAGAGCATCAAGAAATTCTTTTGATTAAATGGCATCAACCTCGACAAATTTTGCCAGAATGTCATCTGATGGAACAATAAGATATTTTTCTCCCTCAAATGTAATTTCTGTTCCTGAAAAGCTTTTATAGATAACCCTATCCCCTACTGATAAGCCGCTATCAGAATCTGGGGTTACTGCTACTACCTCGCCCTCTTGAGGCCTTTCTTTGGCAGTATCTGGAATGATTATACCTCCAGATGTTTTATCTTCCTTGACTTCATCCAACTTAATTAATAGGTTGTCATTGATTGGCTGAATTTTTCTCATTGCTCCTGTCCTTTCTTTTATGTTTTATGCCTTTATTCCCAAAAATTGGTCTATCTTTGGTTGATCAAAACCTACAACAATATGTCCGTTAATATCTATTTGTGGTGTTCCCATCTGGCCACTTCTTCGAAAAATATCCTGGGCTGCACTCGAACTACGGGATACATTAATCTCTCTAAAAGGAATACTGTTTTTTCTCAGATATGACTTCGCCCTCCCACACCATGGGCAACTGTCGGAAGTGTATACCAAAACCTTGAGGCGCTGCCCCTTGCTTTCCCTTTTTGAGGCATGCTTGGTGCCGCTCAACAATCTGCTATAATCATCCTCACTCTGGATGCCCAAAATATATTCTGCCGGTTGACCTTTTCTCAGGGTGAGAAGGGTCGGAACGGAATCTATCCCGTATATCGGATGTATGTCTTTTACCTTTGATGCGTTAACTCTAAAAATCCCTACATCAGGATGTTTTTCATGAAATGAATCGAGAACAATTAATGCCTGTTTACTCTTCTCTGATGAATCAGTATAAAACAAAATCATCATAAAATCAGGGTAGCGTTTTATAAGGGTGGATAAATAATTTTGATCCTGAATTTCTTCTATCATACCATTTTTTATCTCCATAGATAAGATCTCCTCCCGCTAAATATGAACCATATAATTGCCCGAACTGAGAAATAGATAATCATCTCTTTTGAAATTGTCAAGATCTGAAAATTTAAAGGGCAACAAATTTCTCTGTTGCGAGCGACCAGCCAGATTATTACTAAATATCTGCCCTTCATGGTAAATTTCTTCTCATTTCATACCATCTTGATGACTGTTCTGCAGCGATTTCCAGGACTGCTAACAAGAGCAGATGGATTTTTTTATTATGCAAAAAAGTTAAAGCAAACGGTTGACAGAACGCACTGAGATAATTAGTATATCTGAATGAGAATGAGAAACATTCGCAATATAAAAAATTATATGGGAGGTCACTTAATAACTTCCCAGCGCCAGTTAATTCTAAGCCAAATACAGAAATCTGGCGGTCATATAAGTGCAAAGGAGCTGTACCAGCGTGCCAGTAGCAAAAATAAATCAATAAGCCTGGCCACTGTATACCGCACTCTTAGATTATTTAAGGAACTGGGTCTAATAGAGGAAAGGAGGCTTGGAAAAGTATATTGCTATTATGAAATAAAGGAATCGCCCGAGCATCAGCATCTGGTATGCACATGCTGTAGAAATGTTATTGAGTTTGATAGCGATTTAGTTCGGAGAATTGTCAAAAGGGTACAACGTGATTATGACTTTAACGTTACCAAAACCGAATTATACATAGAGGGATACTGCAAAAAATGTCAGGATGAAGCTCACAAACTAGCACTGGCAGACGAGGTGGCTAATTCGTTCCCGAGGCAAATAGAAACGCGGAAAACTGATAATAAAATTTCTGAAAAAAAGAAAGGCTCAGAGAAGGTTTAAAAGAAAGGAAACAAATGGAAGAAGATGGAGGAATGCTCCGAAAGTGGAGAAAAAATGAAGGAATAATAATTAATATATGTCATAAGGGCTTTACAGAGGTTATAGATTTATATGCCTTGTGTAGTGCTGTTAATAATTGGCAAGATATACTAACTGTTAAGACATTTTAGATGGGAGGAACAAAATGAAGATATCTGTCTGCGGTAAAGGGGGCAGTGGAAAGAGCACAATTGTCACCTTGTTAGCTAATCAGGCAAGAAAAAAGGGCTACCGCGTATTAGTTGTAGACTCAGATGAGTCAAATTCAGGGCTTTTCCGAACGTTTGGTTTTGACCAGCCGCCCGTACCCCTTATGGAGCTTGTTGGTGGCAAAAAGAAGGTTCAAGAAAAGATGAAAAAGGGATATTCCGCTGCTGAGGCTGAGACAGCAATGAAGGTGATGGCACAAAAACACATTATGGTCAGTGATATCCCAAGCGAGAATATCCTTACAAAGGATAACCTTGGCCTGGTGTCTATAGGAAAAATCCTCCAGTCACTGGAAGGGTGTGCATGCCCCATGGGGGTTCTGAGTCGTGAATTTTTAAGGAAGCTCAGCCTTTCCAGTAATGAAATAGCTATTGTAGATATGGAAGCGGGAGTAGAGCATTTTGGCAGGGGTGTTGAGACAAGCATAGATAGTGTGCTTATTGTAGTTGAGCCTTCTTTTGAATCTCTCCAACTCGCTGAAAAAATCAATAGTCTCTCTCGTGGGATTGGGATCAATAACATTTGGGCTGTCCTGAGCAAGGTCCCTTCAAATGGGATTGCCGCAAAACTACAGGGTAAATTAGATACGATGGACATCGATATGATCGGATGTATCCACTATGATGCAGAGATTTTCCAATCTTGTTTAGAAGGCAGCATGTTTGGTAAAGGGAAAGCAGGTGAGGAGATTATAGATGTGTTTGATTCAATTGTTTCAAGAGCTGATTCAGGGCATTAATTCCTCTGCTTGAAGCAGAGTATGATAATTAAAAATAAAAAGAATTAAAGAGAAAGGGGGTCTTTTACAATGTGTCTGGCAAAGGCATATACGAACAGGGAGATGGTTGAACCAATCTTAGAAAATATTAGCCATATGGACCTTGATGGTAAAAGCGTACGAATGGAAACCATGTTTGGAGAAGAAAAGGTAATCCAAGGAAAAGTCCTGGAGGTGGATTTTGAAAATTCTAAGATAATAGTAGAACCCTTTAATAAGTCTGCTCTGGGCGGTAGTACCTGAGAGAAACAAAAAGGACAGAGAGACGAAGGCAGAGAGAGTGTAAATGAAGTGTAATCGATGCGGTCGGGAAATTCAAGAGGGTGATAGTTATACTCATTTTGGCGAAACATTGTGTGAGGACTGCTACTTAGATGCCAGATTGGGGATAAAGGGGTGCGATCCATGGGCCGTTCATTCTGCAACAAGGCTGAGAGAGAGTTCAGGGCTTGCTGGGGCTGAGGGCATGACCGAGTTGCAGAAGTCAATCTATGAGCTTGTGAAAAGTAAGGGCAAGGTGACAAGGGAAGAAGTGATGGGGAATCTTAACCTATCCGAGCAAGAGATTCAGAAACAACTCGCTATACTGAGGCACTGTGAGCTTGTTAAAGGGCATAAGGAAGGCGATAATGTGTACCTCATTCCCTTTCGCCAGGAAGGCACTGAAGGGGGTAATTAAAAAAGAGGGGTTAAGTGATAGCATTGAAACAATCGAAAGGTGAAAAAGAAGATAAGGCTAAAGCACTGTAAAATAAATAACAAACAAAAAAAATTAAATTATTCAAGGAGAGCAAAATGGTAATAGAAGTTACAGATCAAAATTTTGAGGCAGAGGTGTTAGAATCAGATGTTCCAACTGAGGTTGATTTCTGGGCACCCTGGTGTGGCCCTTGTAAAATGGTTTCACCTATATATGATAAACTTTCAGAGGAGTATAAAAATTTTAAATTCTGCAAGATTGATGTTGATCAAAATCCCCAGACGGCAATGCAATACCATATTGTCAGTATTCCAATGCAGATGTTTTTCAATAGTGGTGAGAAGGTAGATGAGATTCTCGGTGCAGTTCCTGAACATATGATTCGCTCAAAGGTTGAGGAAATTCTCAACAAATTCCCGTCTGATGAAAAGGGAATGCTTAAAGTTATCTTAAATTCTTGGATCGATCAAAACAAAAGGCATAGTGAAAAATTTAAAAAATGGACGGAAAAAATCGAGAATGATGGAAATTACAACCATATCTCACAAGCAGTAGAAGAATTGGAAGAAGTAAATGAGCGTCTATATAAGGTCTCTATAGGTTTATAGAAAAACATTAAGTGTTCGTTTTGATCCATTTGGGTATAACTTGACTAATACATCGGCACTTTACCTCATGAAGATCCTTAAAAGGAAAAAATATGGCAGTTAATAGAGATAAAATAAAAAAGATCTATGAACTTTTGCCCCACATAAACTGTGGTTTTTGCGGGTATGACAATTGTGGGCAATTCGCCAAGGCAGTGTCGGAGGGCAGTGCATCGCCTTTTGGCTGTCGGCAAGATCCATGGGTAGGCTACAAGATAAGCGAGATTACTGGGGTGAGGGTTCCAGTTTCTGGATACCAACAAAGACCTTATAGGGGTTTTGTTGGACCAAGATTAGGGGCTTCTCCTTCTTTAGAATTATTACGAAAAGAGGTAGGGGAATTATCAAAAAGGATTGAGGGTATCTTGAATAGAATCGATAAGTTAGGAAAAAGAATGGGCTCAACTTTCAGTATTTCTTAATACGGTGGATATGGATAAATCTAACGAAAGTGTGGTCTGAATGAAATTGATACCTCACAATATTCCCTATTGTCTCTGGAATGAGAATCAACTGTTACATTTATAGCATGGTGCGGTGGGAAGAAGCGAATGGATGATAAGAGAGAAACCCAGGGCAAGACAATCCAGGAAAGGATGGCCGAGGAAGAGCTGGTTAAGGAAAAAATAGACGCCCAAGGGAGAAAATGGAGAAAAGCATACTTTGGCGGCGGAGAACACTTCAAAAACTGGCTGGCCCAATGCAAAGAGTTAGGAGAGGTTGAGGTGGAAGAAGTTGATTCTACAGGATATAAATGTTTCGAGGAAGGTGGAGAAAAATTATATAGGATATGGTTGAGCATGGATGCAACAAAAAAAGATGACCTTTTTTGAGGCTAATTATGGGGACCGAAGAGGAATTAAAAAAAGAGATACAGGCCTTAGAGGAGAAACTGAAGGAGCGAGAGGCCTCGCTTCCGGCACACTCTGTGAGACCACAACAGATGCTGGTAATTGAAGAGTTGGAGACAGCTCTCGAGGAAAAAAAGAGGGAGCTTGAGAGGCTGATAAAAGACAAAACAGGTCTCTCAGTGGAATAAGAAATGTCAATGATTATTGAAACTCTTAAACACGCCCTCATGATTACCAGCTTTGTCTTTGTGATGATGCTTATTATAGAGTATCTCAATGTTCAAACCAAGGGAAGCTGGCAGAATTCATTACAGAAATCAAGATGGATGCAGTATATGTTATCTGCATTTCTTGGTGCTACACCTGGTTGCCTTGGCGCATTCACGGTTGTTGCCCTCTATAGCCACAATATAGTAAGTTTTGGTGCATTGGTGACTGTGATGATTGCAACGAGTGGTGATGAGGCCTTTGTGATGCTGTCAATGTTTCCAGGAAAGACAGTTCTTTTAATCCTTATTCTATTTCTCATAGGTATTGCTGCTGGCTTTGTGACAGATATCCTGTTTAAACCAGGATCTATAATGATAAAAAGGTTGGGTCGCACGCTTGAGATACATAATGAGGATGAATGTGTTTGTTTTGCGAAGGGTGAGATCTTACGCCAATTGAAGAATCTTACCCTTCAACGTGGATTATTGATAGTTGTCTTGGCATTATTTATTGCTGGATTAATGTTTAATCAATTAGGCCCGTTAGAATGGGACTGGATAAAGATAACATTCCTCATAGGTTCATTGTCATCCCTCTTTATCGTTTCCACCGTTCCCGAACATTTTCTTGAAGAACATCTCTGGGAACATATCGTAAAGGTTCATATTCCACGGGTATTCCTGTGGACATTTGGAGCCTTGTTGCTCATGTATTTTTTAATAGATTATTTAGATCTTGAGGCCTGGATTACGGCAAATTATCTCACTGTACTGTTAATTGCATGCCTTATAGGGCTCATTCCGGAATCTGGCCCGCATATGATATTTGTGACCCTTTTTGCACAGGGGTCAATCCCTTTTGGCATTCTTTTGGCGAGCTCTGTTGTTCAGGATGGTCATGGCATGCTTCCTTTATTAGCTGAGTCAAAAAGAGCTTTTATTTCTGTCAAGATTGTAAATTTTGCTGTTGGGCTAATAGTAGGATTAGTTTTCTATATAGTAGGGATATGACAATAGATAAAAATCATATGATGAAAATAATGAGAAATTCTGATGAAATAAAATGGACTTTCTAAATTCAATAGAAAATCAAAGATCCTTGTTGCAGTCAATTGACAAAGTAAAATGGAATTTTTCCATGGGTATGCTCTATGGCATATTCTTTACTGGAGGCTTAGCCTTTAGTGATCCGAGCACGGTCTTGCCCATATTTTTAGGTAATTTTACTGATTCAATAATCCTTATAGGCTTATCGGCCGCTGTAATGAGCACATTTGGTGGTATTGGAAGTCTCTTGCCTCAATTGTTTGTAGCCAGCAAGTTGGAGAGCAAAGTTTCTAAAAGACCTGTCTTAAGGATAACAATCACTGTTCGGGTACTATGCTGGGGTCTTCTTTCATTAATTACCTATTGGTTTGGTAGATCCCACCCATTGGGAATCATTATGGCGCTCCTGTTTCTCCTCACCCTCTTAACCTTTATGAGAGGTATAGCAGTAGTACCATTCTATGATATATGGGCAAAGGCCATACCCCCTGCTTTGAGAGGAAGATTTTTTGGTTATCTTCAATTATTTGGTTGGGTCTTGGCCATTTGATTAGGATTTATTGTTAAGATCGTACTGGGCAATAAAGGAATAGATTTTCCAAGCAATTATAGTTTTCTTTTTTTACTAACATTTATTTCTATTTCAATTTCCTATCTTGCCTTAGGTTCTGTGAAGGAACCTCCAGATGATGTATATACGAAACAATTAAAATTTAGTGAATTTCTTAAAAAGGCGCTCCATATTCTGAAAATTGACGATAATTACAAGCTGTTTTTGGTGGTGCAAATATTTGGGGGAGCTATGACCTTAGCCTTACCCTTTTATGTCGTTTATGCCAAGGATGTGTTGGGTATTACATCAGGAATGGCAGGCATATTTCTCTCAGCACAGATGTTAGGCAGTGTCATATCTAACCTCCTTTGGGGTTATCTCTCCGATTTTGTCGGAAACAAAAAGATTATTCAAATAAGTATATTTTTGGGTTTGGCAGCTCCATTGATTGCGCTTATCACACCGAACCATTTGTCAGTATTATTTATCCCTCTATCCGTATTAATTGGATTTTCTATGACAGGTCAAATGATTGGGAATACAAACTTTTTGCTTGATATCTCTCCGCCAAAGGATCGGCCCACCTATATAAGCCTAAGGGGTACCTTAAGGTTCCCTGTAATAATATTCCTTCTGATTGGGGGAATAATAGTTCACCATATATCTTACACACTCCTTTTCATGGTTACCATGTTAAGCGTATTATTCGGTTTTATTTTAACCTTTCGGCTCCATGAACCTCGAGAAAGAGTGGCAATTAAGGAGATGAAATTATGATGGAAATTTCTGAATGGACAGAGCTTTACCACCAGGAACGTGTAGAAAAGGACGGATTCTTTAGAGAGCATCCTCAGTCACCAATTCCTTTCGAGCAAAAGCGGAACTTCAAAGGCCTTGACTATTATTCCCCAGATATAAGTAATCGATTCGAGCTTAAACTCCATCAGCATAGCGATAAACAGGCGGTGCAGATTGAGGACACCGGTGGAAATATGCGGGACATGATACGATGGGGGGAATTTCGCTTTAGAATAGGTGATTCAGATTGTACGCTTCAGACATATAAGAGCGACCCCCATGAGGAGCGCCTGTTTATCCCGTTTAAGGATACTACCAGCGGGAAGGAGACGTATGGAGCGGGGCGGTATCTTGATCTTGATTATCAGAAAGATCGTACGCCTGAGGGAAAATGGATCCTTGACCTGAATAAAGCATATAATCCATGGTGTGCCTATAGTGTAAACTACGTGTGTCCCTTTGTGCCTATAGAAAACTGGCTTAAAGTGCCGGTATATGCCGGTGAAAAGAGTTATCCTGGCAACAATGGGTAATCAAAAGAGAACCGGAAACCATACTGTAGACAACCTGGTCTATGATTATCCAATCGATCTATCTGGTACTGTAAGAAAAAGGAATAAAAAGACTAGCCGAGATAGAAGTGAGGCTCATTGATGCCAATAGTCTCAGCAGGTATTCTGCTGGAATTAGCAGTGAAGGTCTAATGGTTTTGGAGGTTAAATTATGGAAAAATTGGTAGTAATAGGCGGAGTTGCAGCCGGGCTATCTGCTGCGAGTGCGGCTAAACGGCTCAAGAAGGAGAATATGAGCCCTGTGGTCTTCGAAAAATCAGGATATATATCTTATGGGGCATGTTCTGAGCCATACTTCGTGTCAGGCCTTGTTCCTCAACCAGAAGATCTCATTGAAATTACTCCAGAGGAGTTTGAGCAAAAACGTTCTATCCCTATACACAGGATGCACGAGGTAGTTGAGGTAGACTATAAAAATGGATATGTCACGGTTGATGATCTGATTAACCACAGGAGTTTCAAAGAGTCGTTCGATTACCTCATGATCGCCACAGGTGCTACTGGTAAAACCCTGGGCATTCCTGGAGAAAAATTGATGGGCGTGCATACCTTACGCACCGTGGAGGACGCTATTGCTATCCGGAATAGCGCGCGAGATGCAGAGGATGCAGTAATCTGTGGTGGAGGTTATATTGGGCTTGAGATGGCAGAGGCCTTCGTGACCATGGGGAAGCATGTCACCATACTGAAGAAGACGCCTCAGATGCTATTGAACTTTGATCCGGAGATGTCTGCCCTGGTTGAGAAAGAGGTGAGATCAAAGGGTGTAACCATCGTTACTGGTGTGGACATCCTTTCCTTCGAGGGTTCCGGTAAGGTGGAAAAGGTAGTTACCAACAAGGGGGAGGTGAAGGCTGAGACGGTACTCATTGCGAAAGGGGCTGTCCCAAACGTGGGCCTCGCTAAGCAAATAGGCGTGGAGATAGGTGCAACCGGTGCGATTGCTGTGAACAAGCGCCAGGAAACAAATTTAGATCGTGTTTACTCAGGGGGAGATTGTACTGAGGCCTATCACATAGTGCGTGGGAAACCAGCGTATATACCACTTGGAACAACAGCCAACAAGGCAGGAAGAGTGGCTGGTGAGAATATTGGAGGGCTTAATACAGAATTCCCAGGCATTGTTGGTACCGCTGTATCAAAGATATTTGACCTGGAGGTCGCACGGACCGGGCTCAGCTTAAAGGAGGCCATTGGTGATGGATTTGACGCCTATGCCACTACCATCCGCCACAGGTCTCGGTCTAAACATTATCCCGGAGGTTATCCGATCACCGTTCACCTTATCACAGAGAGGAATACCCGGAAATTACTGGGGACTCAGATGATAGGCAGGGAAGGAGTTGCTCATAGAATAGATGTGATGGCTGCGGCCTTGCATGGAGGTATGACAGCAGAGGATGTATATCATCTGGATTTGGGTTACGCACCGCCATTTGCCCCGGCATGGGATCCTATCCTGATTGCTGCAAATAAGGCCAGAAAAGCTTAAGCCGGTACTCACTTAAAAAAAGTGCGGGGGATTGTTAAAAGGACTGAAGATATCCTAAATGGAATAAACAATGTAGAGCAAAAGCAAGCTATAGTAGAAAGACCCACTAATCATTTGCGGGTTGAATATTTTACGTTCGTAATTAGATTATAATTATAAAAGAATTAAGAAAGGAGGCGATTTAGATGCCAAGAGGAGATGGCACAGGGCCAGCCGGAGGAGGCCCGGGAACTGGAAGGGGCCTTGGACGAGGCGGAGGTCGTAGCAGGATGAGTGGCGGCAGTGGACTCGGAACAGGTGGAGAATGCGTATGCCCTAAATGTGGCTATAGAACCACCCATCAGGTAGGTTCCCCCTGCTATGAGATTAAGTGCCCCAAATGTGGGGCACCAATGACACGATAAGTAACCTATACAGTGCAGCCTGGCCATTTCGTTTTTTCAATAAGAAATGGCCAGGTGAGAGGAGAACCAAGCAATGGCCAATATGGTACTTGAGTTTTCACCTGAAGAGACTATGAGGATAGAGGCGATACTCATGGACAATGATGCCGAGGATGCATTACGTTTCTTAAAGGAAGTAATTAAACCGAAGATAAGGTCAAAACGCTCCAATGAACTGGATATGGGTAAATCTACGGGTATTATGACCTGATTGATATCTTTTAATATTTACTCCTTATCCATGTCAGTTACTCTTTAGCAAATGACCCTGGCGCTTCCTCTCGGCCATGAGCTCAAGGCCGAATGGGGCTTCAGGACTATACCTGAAAGGAACTATACATTGAGCATGTGGACTCTGAATAAAAAAGACTTAATAAAAATGACGCATTGTGCTCTAAATGTCACGGGAAACTGAAGGATAAATTGGGTTGATGGAGAATCGGCAATCGAGTCAACATTCGTATAATCTCTTAGAAAAAGCCTTGAATGGCATTATAAGTGCTGGCAAGACCACGAGAAAACTATCTCAGACACTTGCCTATGCCTCTGTAAATACAACTGTTTCCTACCAGGAAATAAAAAAGATTATCAAAGATGATCCAGAGGATGTTCTACTTCTGGCTGACAAATGGAGATTGCTTTTGCCAGTGAGGACAGCCAAGAGTGCTGCCTGGGAAGATCGAGTGTTAGTGCTTAGGGATGGAGAGATATATGAGATTCCAAATCTGATACGATATTTAGTAAAAGATGCCCTTGATACAGGACAATGGAATCCTGAAAAGAGCATAATTGAGCTCTTTAAACAATTTGAAGATCCAGACTGGGAAAAGATTGCTGGATTAGTAAGGAGCATTGCCGAAAAGGCGATTGATTATAAAATCAACGGCAATCAAATAAAGAATATATGTATTCAGTCTGGTCTCAACAATAGAGTTGATGGGCTGATAGCAGAGCTGAAGGCGGCGGGTATTATAAGCCCCAAGTTGGGCTCCATTCCAGATGTAGTTGGAGCACAATCACCTATCTATGAGCTAAACCCGTCCGTAATAATTTAAGGAGGAAAAATATTACTAATCAAATGGACGATTTTGCCAATACCGAAGATGAGGCTATGGTAGAGGATATTAACTTCATGTTGAGGGATTTTTCGCACGAGAGGAGCTATCTTATCCCCATCTTGCAGGAAATTCAGGGAAAACATCACTACCTTAATCGCCCTGCCATGGAGATGGTAGCAACGCATCTAAAGATCTCCACCTGTGAGGTATATGGCGTAGCTACCTTCTACAACCAGTTCAGATTTCATCCCCCAGGAAAACACCAAATCAAGGTATGTCTTGGAACGGCATGTCATGTGAGGGGTGGCGACATCATTCTGGAGAACTTTGAGCGCAAACTCGAGATCAATGCAGGCGAAACAACAAAAGACAGGGAATTTAGCATCGACAGGGTTGCCTGTGTGGGATGCTGCGCTTTGGCCCCTGTGGCGATCATCGATGAGACAGTCCATGGACATATGGCCCCAAGCAAGGTGGAGGGTCTCATCTTGGGCTTCGAGATAGAAAAGCAGCGAGAAGAAAGGGAAAGAAAGCGGAGTGAGTCAGACGAACAATAAATCAGCGTACGGGATATTCTCATCTATCAAGGGAATGGATAGGGCCATGGATGCCATTCATAGCCTATATGAATGTATTCTATCAAGTTAATTCTTATAAAATGATTGGAGAAAGATGAAAACAGACAACTCTTTTAAGGATTGTGTCATCGTCGCATGTGGCACCTTAAGCCCGGAGATAAACTACCTGAAAAAGGAGGGATTCTTAGATGCAAAAAAGGTCCTTTTCACCACTCCCGGACTTCATGAGATACCGAGGGAATTAGAAACACAGCTCATAGATAGAATCAAGAAGGCACGAGAATACTCTAATAAGATCATCGTTATCTATGGAGGGCAGTTTTGCTATGTCAATTCCAATGACCTCTTCAGGACAATAGATACTATTATTAAGGAACAGGGTGAAGGCATTGTAAGAATTCAGGCATCTCATTGTGTCGATATGCTGGTCGGCAAAGATGAAAGGGGAAAGATAGCCAATGGCGAAAAAGTGTGGTGGATGACACCGGGGTGGATATTATTTAGAAAGCATGTATTTAAGGATTGGGATATAGGCCTGGCAAACGAAAACTTTCCAAAGCATACTGGAGGAGCAATTATCCTTGATGGCATAGGTTTCTTTGATCACTATATAGAGGAACATACAGAAGAAATCCTTGAATACTCTGACTGGATGGCTATCCCGATTATTCCTCACGAGATCACCCTCGACAGATTCAAGAAAAAATTGCTTGATCAGCTTCACCAATTACAAGAGGACGATTGAGATTTACTGTAACACCGTATTACACTGAAAAGGAGAAAATAACTATGCCATGGATAGACAAGGGTATGTGTATCGGATGTGGAATATGCGTTGAAGAATGCCCGGTAGATACAATAGTGATGGAAGATGAAGTGGCAGAAATATATATGAATGATTGTATCCACTGTGGTAGGTGCCACGATGTATGCGATCAGGAGGCAGTAAGACACGATAGTGAAAAAGTATCAGATGAAGTGAAATCGAATGTTAAAGAAACAAAGTATTTTATGGATGCCTGCGAAAAATATCTTGGTGTAGATAAAGAAAGGCAGAAATGTCTTAATCGAATGTTAAAACATTTTAACAAGGAAAAGATGGTTGTAGATAAAACATTAGAACAGCTTGAATTACTTCGTAACTGATAGTGGAGAAAACCAATAATTTTTTCTAACGTAAGGCTAAACTGGGATTGCTACTATAACTAAACTCCAGAGCAAACAAGTGAAAGCCCGTCTGATTATAATTTTTATTCAGTATCCGGCGACTTCGAACTTGAGAGTAGCTGGTGTGGGTAATTATGAAAATGCATAAAAAAGGGCTACCTGAAGATACTCGGTTTGAAACTGGGAATGAGACCAAGCTGAAAGGCATTACGATCTGCCCTGGTATCGGGATTGGGCAGGCGCGGGTTCTCGATCGGGAATTCATTATCCCAAGAAACGAGATTCATGAAGCTCAGGTGCAATCAGAGCAACAAAGCTATACTAAGGCGGTAAAGACTGTCATTGATCATCTCCACGAACACATTGAAGAGGCACATGCCGGTTCATCCCTGAGTTCCTCACTCATATTGAAAACCCACGAAGCAATGCTGACAGATAAGCAGTTTCATGAGGCGGTACTTTCCAGGATTTCAAACGACTATAAGAATGCAGCGTGGGCCCTGGAGTTGGAAGGCGAAAAGATCATCGCGGGTCTGGAGGCAAGCAGGAATCCATATCTCATGTCCCGTGCGGAAGACATTCGTGATTTAGTTGCAAGCATAGCAGATGCCCTCTCTTCAACCCCGGAGACGAACAAAAAAGCTTTACAAAAGAATGGAGAATCGGAAGTTCTCATCTCCAACAATCTTTTCCCATCTTCAGTAA
Source organism: uncultured Desulfobacteraceae bacterium (assembly GCA_964489745.1). Taxonomy (GTDB): domain Bacteria; phylum Desulfobacterota; class DSM-4660; order Desulfatiglandales; family B25-G16; genus B33-G16. Next base: position 8,229 of record CAZBBQ010000005.1, on the reverse strand, counting down.
TGGAAGCCCGTCACTCCCACTCCGCTGCATTTGCCACTGATAGCGCTGCCCTCTCATCCCATGCAGCAATACTTCTCAAAGGTTTTGGAATCCCGGCAATAGGTGGTCTAAAAGGCCTCAGGGAGTCTATTGAGGAAGGGGATCAGGTAATTGTTGACGCAGTCAATGGTGTCGTTATTATTCAACCGGAACCCGAAACCGTTCAAAAATACATTACCTTGAAACAGGAGCTGGAGGTTCCTGAAGAATTGCCTCCTTCACCTCCGATTAGTGCCAGCACAAAGGACGGCGTCGATATTCGTTTGATGGCGAATATCAATAATCCAGATGAAATCCACCTCATGCTTCGCAATCGGCTTGGAGGGGTTGGACTATTTCGCACAGAGTTTTTCGTTCTGGAGACGGAAAGCTTTCCAACAGAGCAGGAACAATACGATATTTATCATCGTGTATTCACTGGTGCTGGTGGGAGGAGAGTAGTGATCCGTACCTTTGATATCGGTGGGGATAAACAGATTGCTGACCTTTACTACTGCACCGGACAGAATCCTGCACTGGGAGTTCGAGGGGTACGCAGACACCTCTTGCTACGTCCTGGTGAAATCCAGACTCAATTGCGTGCTATACTTCGTGCAGCTGTTGGATTCCCAGTCGGCATATTGATCCCTATGATTACCACGGTGAATGACATAAGAGAGGTGAAGCGTCTCTTGGAAAGTGTTAAAGAGGAACTGCGTGCCGAAGACAAGCTGTTTTCCAAAGAAGTTGAGCTCGGCGCCATGATCGAAGTCCCTGCTGCAGCGATAAGTGTCGGAGATATCTTGGCAGAGGTAGATTTTATCAACGTTGGGACAAACGATCTGCTCCAGTACTTCGTGGCAGCTGATCGAGATAACGATGCTGTTCTCATGTATGAAAATTTTGAGAACAAGGCATTTCTTTGGTTGCTAAGATTCATCATACAGCGTGCCGTTGAATTGGGTAAGGAAAAGAACGTGATAATCTGTGGTGAGGTCGCTTCGCATCCAGAACTTGTCCCTCTTTTACTCAGTCTGGGCTTCAGGTCTCTTAGTATCACACCAACCTCTGCTAAATCGACCCGTAATGCCATAGCAAACACAGATTTGCGTGTTTCATCAATTAAGCCTACTGTGGGCTAATACGGACTTGAAACAGATTTAAATATGCAGTGTCGTTATCATCCCGATAGGGAAGCCAGGGTAATATGCCAGAAGATGGGAGTAGGATACTGTCAGAAATGTCTGGATAATTGTGAGGCCTGCACAGATCCCTGCGTGTATTGTAAATTTAGGTCATCATGTATAATATGGGAGCTGTGTAAAAAGAGTGAGAAACGCTACCGTCTGGAAAAAGCAGCTACTGGTGAAAAGAAAGAGTAATGTAAAATAGAGGAGATGATTTATGGGTATGCATAAAGTGACATTTTTACCTGATGGGAAAGAGGTTGAAGCCGAAGCAGGGATTACCCTGATGCAGGCAGCGGAAAAGGCTGGTGTTTATATTAACTCCCTTTGTGGAGGAAAAGGTGTCTGTGGCAAATGCCGAGTTCAGGTTATCAATGGTAAGGTTTTGGCAGACAAGCATTCCATCGGTTTTTTATCAAAAGAGGAGCTCAACGAAGGCTTTGTCCTGGCTTGCCAGACAAAGGTTACCAGTGACATGGAGGTAGTCATTCCACCTGAATCCCGTCTGGAAGAAGAACAAATCATGACACAAGGGGCAGTAGTTAATTACAGTCAACCAGAAAAGGTCTTTGTTGCTAAGCTCCCTTCTGACCCGCTTTCCCTTTTTGAACCGCTAGTCCAAAAGATATATCTGGAACTCAAAGAGCCCTCTGGCGAAGATAATATAGCTGATATTGACCGCATTATGAGAGAACTGAAAAGGAGGACAGAGTATCAATCTTTTGAGATATCGTTACCTTGCCTCCAGGGTCTGGCCAAAAAATTACGCGATAACAGCTGGAAAGTTACGGCCACAATAGCAAGACATGGTGATCTCTGGCGAATATTACAGATAGAGCCTGGAGAGACCAGTGATCAGAATTACGGATTGGCCCTTGATGTGGGAACAACTACGGTTGTTGCTCAACTGGTTAATTTGAAATCAGGCAACGTGCTCGGTGTGACAGGGAGCCATAACCTTCAATCCCATTACGGTGAAGATGTGATATCACGAATGGTTTTTGCCTGTAGCAAGGAAAAGGGACTCAACCCCCTTCATGAGGCAGTAGTAAAAAACATTAATGAGATGTTAAAAACCTTGACGAAAGAAAACGGGATAGATATTAAGCAGATCACAGCCATTGTGGCTGCGGGGAATACCACGATGAGCCATCTGCTTTTGGGACTTATTCCGTGCTCTATCCGATTGGACCCCTATGTACCTACAACACACGTCTTTCCCCAGATACGGGCTGCTGAATTAAATATACACATAAACCCCGAAGGGATACTCGAGACAGTGGCCGATGTGGCCAGCTATGTGGGTGGTGACATCGTTGCCGGTGTTCTGGCCTGTGGCATAGCAGATAAGCCACAGGTAAAGGCCTTGATCGATGTGGGTACCAATGGAGAGATTGCCATTGGCAATAATGATTGGATGGTGTGTTGTTCCGCTTCTGCTGGCCCTGCCTTTGAGGGTGGGGGAATTAGTTGCGGTATGCGGGCTACCCGTGGAGCTATCGAAAGGGTAGAAATAAATGATGGTAGAGTTATGTATCGTACCATTGGAAAGGCCAGGCCACGGGGGATATGTGGATCTGGGCTGATTGACAGTATCTATGAGCTGGTAAGAAACAAAATAATTGGTCAGGATGGAAAGTTTAATCTGGATTCCCGTGATGAAAGGATAGTTGAGAAAGACAACGAGGCAGCACTCATAGTGGCCTCTTCACAAGAAACAGAGACGGGAAAGGATTTGACCATTAGGGAATCTGATATCAGTAATCTTATTCGATCAAAAGGTGCCGTGTTTGCAGCTATTAAGTCCCTTGTAGACTATGTTGGCTTGAGCTTTAATGATATAGATACATTTTTTGTGGCTGGTGGTTTTGGAAGTTATTTGGATATCCCCAAGGCTATCGCAATAGGACTATTACCAGATATTGACCCGAAAAAAATTAAATTTGTTGGCAATAGCTCTCTTATGGGAGCCCGAATGGCCCTTTTATCAACTCACGCCTTTGAGAGGACGGTTAAAATAGCAAGTGGCATGACCAACATTGAGCTCTCTACCTATCTCCCTTTTATGGATGAGTATGTTGCGGCTTTATTCTTACCCCATACGGATAGAAAGCTTTTTCCCTCAGTAGATTATTGATTATAGGAAATGGCTATAAAACTTGATAGGTTTCGATGGGCTCGTTAATCCAGTCAAGCATACGTAGTTTTAAATAGTATCTTTGTGATTTAGATCAAATAAAATACCCCGCCGCAAGCGGACGGGGTATTTCCAAAGACATTTAACTCCCCAAAGGGCGGGGAATGCAATCCTAAAGTAATTCAATTTTCCAAAGTTCCCTCTATAGCCAATATATAAAAAACTACAATTCCAACCAGGAGTCGGAATAAAGGGTTTTTTTAAGAAGAATACGTGTTGTTTTTACATAATCCTGCAGCTCTTTTGAGAGAGAGGGCATGTCAATAGGCTCTTCATCCATTACCTTCCCAATAATCTCGACTATATCTGATCGTTTCCCTTTTGCTATATCTACTAAATCTTTATCATAGGCATCAGCAATAGCTGAATACATACCACTCTTCTCTAACATAGCCATGTACGTACGATTTAGTATAGGTCTCAGGTGATCAGGGGAGCCATTCGATACATTAGATAGTCCACAGGTAGATCTCAGCCCTTCTCCCAGATCTTGAACCATTGGTATAAACTGAAGCAGGGCATAAACCTGATCTTGTTGAACATTGACAGGGGTAACAATTCCGTCTATAAAGATATCTTCATTGGCAATACCAGCCTCATTGGCTGCATATGCTAACTCTACTGCCAATTCAGCCCTCTCATGCTCATCTCTGGGCATACCATGAGGACCCCAAAGGAGCCCAATCATACGGGCATTATATTTGGCACAGAGAGGAAGCATCTTTTCATATCGTGCAGGTCTACACATGATGGAATTAATAAGAGGTCTCCCTTTGCATACAGCCAGCCCAGCTTCTATGGCCTCAATATTTGATGTATCAAGGGCTAACGGTACATCGTCAACTACCTCCTGAACAGTCTTTACAATCCACTCCATCAATTCAGGGCCTCCCTTCCTGGCAGGGCCCAAATTGATATCAATAAAGTCCATGCCCAGTTCCTTCTGTTTTTTTGCCTCCTCCTGAATTGGAATAGGATTTCTCTCTTTAAAGGCACGACCTATTTTTGTAGAGATAACATTCAAACTTTCTCCGATTAATAGCATTTCCCTGTCTCCTTTTTAAATTTAAACAGCGAAGTCCTTAAGGAACCTTGCAACCTGGCTTGCTTCCCTTGGTCCGACAAGCACCTCAGATTCTTTAACTTCCTCTTCCAGATCACCACTAATAGCAGCAGCGAAACCAGGTATGATAAGTTTTTTATGACTAACCTTATCCAGTATGCCACACTTGTTGACAAATATACCCACTGCATCACCCACAAAGCTCCCAGCAGCCCAGGCTGTCATAACCGAAAGGCCTTCTGTATCCATTATCAATAGCCACGTTGGAACCCTGCTTGCATCGATCTCAGCACTTACAATAAAGTATGTAAGGGCGAAATTAGTTGTAATAACAACAGGAGAGTTTTCATTCGGGCCATTAATCTCATAGATACCCTGCTCTACTGTCATTGGCCTCTGTGGATCCGTATAGATATTTAATCTCTCTACCAGAAGGGAAAAGAGGCTCTCGCCAATAAAATCAGACAGTATAATAATACCAGCATACTTGGCTATAAACATAGCTGCAATAACCGTTTCCTTGTCCAGGTTGTCTGCCATCTCGCACGGAAATGCAATGGTTGGAAAACCTAAGGCCCTATTTTTTTTCATAATAGCCTCACGGCGCACCCAGACCTGGTCCTCAAAGGCTCTTCTAACCGTCCTCGAGCTGGAATCCAGGATGAGATCCTTCAGACCCATACCGGTCAGTTTACCTGTAAGCTCCATAAGGCCGTCCATATCATCTGCCTTGATAGCTAATGGAAGTCCCGTTTCCTTGGCAAGCGCCCCCATATCATCCGCATTGTCCTTTGTGGCTGCATATATTACCGGCTTTCTGTCGGCAGAGGCATCTATTCCTGCCTTCATTACCCCAACATCTTCACTCATCAGTACCAGGCAAAATTCACTCTCATCAACAACCTTTTTAGCCAGGGCCGCAAACTTTCCCGCGTCACCGTTAACATCCTTAATGGCGATGAGCTCCGGTCTCAAGTTAAATCCAACCCTTTCAAACTGAAGGGTATCCCACCCCTTCAACTTTTCTGCCAATGTCCCTTCGTCTGTGTCACTGGTTACCAGTACTCCAATTCCAGGTTGATTGACAAATGTCTTTTCATGCCTGAAAAGCACTGTTTCCCCACCGATCTTAAAGGATCGATCACCCGCCCCGATCTGCATCGGCCTCACTGGCGGTGCGGATGCCTCGGCAAGCTGCTCCTTTGCCTCATCACTCACATAGGGGCAACTGGCTAACTCCGCCTTGCCTGATGCAAGGGCCATTGCAAAGGCCAGGCACGTAGGGTGCCCGCATTCCTTGCAATTTGTTTTTGGCAGCATTTTAAATATCTGAATACCTGTTAAAGCCATAACATGCTCCTTGTTTTATTTGATTATTTTTATTCGTTGGTTTCTCAACTCCACAAATTTTTAATAATCAATCCTCGATTGAAGATTGATTATCCAAGAATAGGATCCATCTCAAGGGCAGGATGCTTTTTCTCTTGAAGGAAGGGAAGTATCTCTTCCTCTGTAGTGCCCACGCTCTCATCTGCTACTCTATCCAATAAATCAGGCACATTAAGTTCCTTTGCTATCTTATCATACCTTTCCTTTATTTCCTCCTTAAGGTGTTTGGGCATCCATACTATTCTCAGAAGTCCTCCTTCATACTTAAGGAATTTTCTCTGTGTGATATTATATTTTCCGTGACCAACAAAGCCTGGAGTAGACACACCGCCACCAACGGATCCTGCCAGCGTGCTAAACTTCATACCACAGGGCGTCATCTCAATGTAGTCCCTATCAACCGTCATAATTCCATTACAGGAAGGAAGCACTGCAGCGATAGCCTCACAACATCCACAAGTTGTATGTGGGTCATTAACAATGCTATAGAGATTATAGTGGTCTACAGTCCCCCTTGAGGTCTTTTTGACAAACTCATTTACCCCTTTCCACTGACCAAGATTTGCATCAATCAATTCGCCCTTCTCTATTGGCTTGTTTGGGCCAGTGGGATCAATTTCATAAGCCGCTTTACAGTCCATCCAGTTATATGCCCCGCAGAGACCAGTCCTCTCAGGGCTAATGGTGCAAACATGATTAGGGGCAAAAGACTGGCACAGAGTGCAAGAATAAAATATGTCAGTAGATTCGTCTGTCATCCCCTCTATCCTGGTATCCCTTGCTTCATATACCTCTCTTGCCGTCTTGGTCATCTCATCCACATCCTTTTTTTCGGTATAGAGTGTAACCTGAAGCTTATCAAATATTCGGCCAAAGTCCTGATGGAGTTTTGCATGAAGGATGGTTCCAAGATCCTTCAAGGTAAATCCCTTTTCTACTGCTCCATCACCGACCCTTATCCAGCTAATATCCCTCTGTCCTATATGCATTATACCCTGAGCATAGTTAATTAGATGGTGAATCTGACGTTCAAGGATAGGCTCGAAGTCCTCCTCCATCTCCCTGCCTGCTACCTCAACAAAGATACCCAGGGGCAGTGAATCCCCTCTCTTAACATCACCAATATCCGGGCCTTTAACAATAATCTTTCCATCATCTATGGCACTCATATCAGCAATCCGCACGAGTTCAGTGGCCTTTGAGGCACTTCCGCCCATCTCCAGATAAACATCACCTTTTCTTACACGCTCACCCTCAAAGGCTGGTCCGTAGGTAAGGGGAATATCAATCTCTGTAATGGATACCTTCAGCCCTCGAACCTCGATAGATCTAGCGGCAATCTGCTCATGGGGCACCTCTGACACAACATGCTCATAGGTGCACACTCCCCAGGGGAGTATCTCAGGTATATCAGTATCTGCAATAGTCGGGAAACCCCAGTTTACAGCGCCCGCTGCGTTGGCAGCCCATTCCGCATTGACATCTCCCAATGCATTTACAAAGGCAAAAATCCTGTCCTTTTGATAGGCTAACATCTTCTTGTAATCTCCTGGCTGTATGCCACCAAAAGAGAGCCCTGCCCTGTTTGCAAATCCAAGGGCATATACCGCCGCAGAGATATCAGGGCCAAAGGGCACAATACGGGTACCCCAGCCAATCTGGACACCTGCCTCAATCAATTGCTCAGCAACACAGGTTCCACCCTGATTCGCAGCCAAAAATATATAAAGATTTTTCCTCTGATATTCCTCAACGATACTTTTTGCTATCTCAGGAGTCGGGGCAGCGCCAACAATAGCTGCAAAACCAGGGGCAGTACCATCTACAAACTCAACTCCCCTTTTTCTCATAATTGTATCATCAGCCGCACCCAACCAGAGCTTACCGTTGTCGAGGTCCGGGTCCTCCACCGAAGGTTGATAGAAATCAGGTTCTTCCACATAGCGAATGGCCTCGACTATCTCTTCAGCAAAAAGAGCAGCCATGCCCGCATCCAGAAGTGGACCTAAATAGGGAACATTGCAGTATGTTTTAACATGAGGTGGGAGTAATTCCCTGCAACGTTTCATAACCGGCTCTGCATCGGCCAGGGTTTCAACCTTCATCCCCAGCAAAGAATAGATAATAGGAAGATAGTAGGCCGTGTTTGGGAATCCTATCTCCTGTTTAACGCCATATTTATCTATGGCCTCCTTTAATTTTCCTTCAGCCTTGGAAACTATATTATAGCCACCTTGTATGGCAGCAAATGCTACTAATTTTGACATATCTTTCTCCTCCTTATTCTTAAGGGATTCTACGATTCGATTTCGTTATATCGTTTAGGCCGCCTCTAAATCACGTCGTGCAGCCATATCAAAGAGGACCCTCTCTCT
>CAZBBQ010000004.1:21681-24825 GCA_964489745.1 uncultured Desulfobacteraceae bacterium | reverse complement strand
TACACCTGAGAGAAGTGTTTTTGTTTATAGGTTTCCAAAAGTTGTGTCACCTCCTCCTGACACTCCCCGCATCCAGTTCCCACCTTGGTCATCTCTTGCAGTTCATAAAATGTTCTGGCGCCTTCGAGCACGGCGTGTTCGATTTCCTGATCCGTTACGTTCATACATTTACAAACGACACGTTCCTCTTCTTTCTTGACCTTGTCTTCCATTCCATTGCGCATGTAATAGTCGTTTATGGCCATGCGCAGGGCCTTATCTCCCAATACTGAACAGTGCACTTTATGATCTGGCAAGCCACCAAGTTCCTTATTTATGTCCTTTGCGGAAAGATTAAATGCATCATCGAGCTTCATGCCTTTGACCATTTCAGAGAGAGCAGAGGTGCTCGCGATTGCGCTTGCACAGCCAAACGTCTTCCATTTACAGTCGGTAATGATGGCCTTATTTTTATCGACTTTGATAACAACGAGCATCTCGTCGCCGCATTTCACGTTCCCAGCAAGACCCTTCCCATCTTCTTGATAGGTTTCTTCATCCATAAGGATGTTTTTGGGATTCATAAAGTGTTCTTTTACCTTGTCTGTATATGTCCAGTTAACTTGTGCCATTACTGTCTCCTTTTATACACTGTTGACATATCCCTGATTTTTTCAATCACGCGAGGAAGTATATCAATCATATACTCCACATCCTCCATTGTGTTTTCCCGTCCCATACTCATACGTATTGAACCGTGAGCACATTCTGCGGGCAATCCTGTCGCAAGAATTACGTGCGAAGGATCAAGGGAACCAGACGCACATGCAGAGCCGGTTGACACGGCGATGCCTTCCAGATCAAGGTATAGTATAATTGCCTCACCTTCTGCACCGTCAAAGGAGGCATTTAAGGTGCCCGGAAGACAGTCTGTAGGGTGCCCTATGAATAGCACATCGGGAATTTTCTCTTCTATGCCCTTTTTTAATGTTGCCTTCAATTCGAGCAAACGCTTTTCTTCCTCCTGCATCTCTTGCCCGCGCATCTCAATGGCCTTTCCCAAGCCAATGATACCAATTGTATTCTCCGTGCCAGCACGCCTGCCTCTTTCCTGGTGTCCACCCCGGATCAAAGGGCAGAAAGGGGCACCCTTTTTGACATAGAGGGCACCAATTCCCTTAGGCCCATAAATCTTGTGCCCGGAAATCGTCAGAAAATCAACACCGAGATCCTGCACATCAACCGGTATCTTTCCCACCGCCTGAACTGCATCTGTGTGAAACAATGCCCCGTGCTGATGAACAATCTCGGCAATTGTCTTGATATCTTGTATGGTACCAATTTCATTGTTTGCCATCATCACCGAAACAAGCCCTGTATTATCAGTTATTACGTCTTTTAGTTGCTCAATATCGATTTTTCCGTGCATATCGACGTCAAGATATGAAACATCTACCCCCTTTTCTTGAAGGCATTTTGATGTTTCGAGAATACAAGGATGTTCAATAGTGGTGGTAATAATTTTATTAAGGCCTTCCCGATGATATGCACACCCCATACGCTGGCATGTGAGAGCGTTTAAGATTGTGTTATTAGCCTCTGACCCACTTCCGACAAACATCACCTCTTCAGGAGACGCACCGATAAATGAGGAGACCTTCTCACGCGCTGCCTCAACAAGCTGTCTGGCCTCTCTACCCGGTCCATGAAGGCTTGAAGGATTGCCAAATACTCCTATGACGTCAATCATCGCCTTTTTCACCTCAGGGTGAATAGGTGTTGTTGCATTATTGTCCATATAAATAATTTTTTCTGGCATTATTTCCTCCTCATTTCGGCTTGTCGGGTTTATTTCCTTTTTTATCCTCTATTATTTGCATATCATGAAATTATTTCCCTGGAAGATGAATGAGTAAGCTGATCGGTTCGCACTATTAAAAACTTTTTTAATTAATCCACGATAATTTTTTGTATCTACCCTTAATAATACGCATTTTACTATTTAATTCAACTCGGAAATTTTTTTACTCTATCCAACAAGGTTACATTACGCTGCAGATTGTAGCGAGTACACAAATATATATTATGAGGTGAAAGGATATTGCTCGCGACTCAGTGCATAGGCTATAGTGTTTTTAAAACAGATACTACAAAAATACACCTACAAAATAGGAAAACAATAACATTATAACGATAATGAAAATGGTTTAATTGTGGATTTAATGAATCTGAAAACAACCTGACCTGTGGAAGATGTTGGGAAAATCATAAAGTCGACACGAATATAGATGTTTTCAAACCTCATACGTATATTTGGTATTAGAGTGAGGAGAACAATGACAAAAACCTATGAAATGGATAGAAATGAGAGCTGTTCATGACGGATTATGCAAATAATCGAGAGATAAAAAAATTTCAGAGGATCGTTTACGATTATTATCAGAATTTCGGGCGTGATCTACCATGGCGGAGCACTGTTAATCCATACAAAATTCTTGTTTCTGAAATTATGCTCCAACAAACGCAGGTCTCACGGGTTGTTCAAAAGTATGTGGAATTCATAAAAACATTTCCCGATATTACATCTCTTGCCGAGGCCACGTTGTATGATGTTCTCACAGTATGGCAGGGTCTTGGGTATAATCGCCGTGCCCTTTCATTAAAGAGGCTCGCCGAGATAGTGAATGTTGTATATGGTGGTTACGTTCCTTCAGACGTATCCTTACTTATGCAATTGCCAGGGATTGGAAATGCAACCGCCAATGCAGTTTGTGCGTTTGCTTTTAATCAACCTGTTGTATTTATTGAAACCAACGTGCGCACGGTATTTATCTATCATTTTTTCAGTACACAAGATACCGTAAAGGATAGTGAAATAAGACCGCTTATTGAGCGAACGCTTGATTATGGTAACCCAAAACATTGGTATAATGCATTAATGGATTATGGGGTTGCGTTAAAAAAATATTATTTCAATCCGGGGAGGAAAAGCGCTCATCACACGGCACAGTCTCCATTTGAAGGTTCGGCGCGACAGGTAAGGGGCGCGATTTTAAGGGTGTTGGTGTCAAAGCCAAGGCAGACATTTAACGAATTAATAAGGGCCGTTCGTTTTGATCCAGATGTGGTCGACAAAAACATTCAATCGCTTGAAAAAGAAGGGCT
>CAZBBQ010000004.1:20005-21581 GCA_964489745.1 uncultured Desulfobacteraceae bacterium | reverse complement strand
TCTGCGAGTTCTTGATGGTCTGGTTTTTTAAAACCTGTTACATGTGTTACAATTATAAGAGAAAAATTATTACCGAATAGATCAAGGGCCTTGAAGGCGGTTTTTCCACTACAGCTCGAGACCAAGACCTTGTTTATTTTTAATGCGGTGGCCCTTTCAAAAGCAGCTTCAAGGGTTGCCTCCGTGTTTTCTGGGCCAGGCTTTGGAAAATAACGGTAGTTTGCAACCTCAAGGGCAGTATCCTTTTTGAATCCTTGTTCTTCTCTTTCTTTCTCCACTTTATCTTCTTTTTCTAAAAGGGATTTCACGGCCTTCTGACCTTTTTCTAACAAAAGATGATTTATGTCCATGAACTCCATTGGTAATGTTACAACATTGGACTTTGGAAGGATTTCAAGGATTTTTTTTACAGCCAACTCGCTCCCTTTGCTATTTTTAAAGCAGATTGTCGTGTGTATATCGGAAAATAGTTGTAGTTGTTTAAATCCTGTCATGTTGGGTAGGGAAACACCTCCCAGATCTGTGCTTAATAGGTCAAGTATGCTCGATGTAATAATTACATCCCTAAAATTTCTCTGAAGGCTGAAAAGCCCTGTTTCAAGATCACTGCCTTCATGAAAGTATTCGTGGCCTTCTTTTACCATGTGACCATTTATTTCGAGGGACTCCGTTGCCAGATACTGAATGCCGACAATCAGAAAACCACGTACTAAAGGAAAGGCAAGCGCCTTTCTCTCTTTGGAGTAACCGATTATTTTTCTTGGGAGAAGTTCATTGTAAATAATCGCTTTATCTATCTTTTTTTTATCATGTAAATAATGAACGGCTTTTTTTTCAACGTCTTTGTTTTGAAGCATTGTGTGAAAAAGCTGATCGAAGCTTTTTTTGACTTTGATGTTATTTTTTTCCATTATTTTTTTCCTCAATTATGCTGAAAGATTACTCACCAATTATTTTTACCAACACCCTTTTCCGTCTTCGGCCATCGAATTCACCATAGAATATCTGCTCCCATGGCCCAAAGTCCATTTTACCATTCGTTACTGCAACAACAACCTCTCTTCCCATAATCTGCCTTTTCATATGGGCATCTGCGTTATCTTCACCAACATTATGCCTATAGTGGCTGACAGGCTCATGTGGAGCAAGTTTCTCTAACCATGTATCATAATCGTGATGAAGTCCAGATTCATCGTCATTTATGAATACACTGGCTGTTATATGCATGGCGTTGCAGAGAATGAAACCTTCCTCAATTTTGCTTTCCTTGAGGCATTCGTTTACCTGGGAGGTGATGTTAACAAATGCTCTCCTCGTGGGCACCTCAAAGAAGAGTTCTTTTCTATAACTTTTCATAAATAGCTCCTGTGTAATGTCGCCGATATGTAAAATTCACTGTAATTTTAAATACATTATTTGCTTTTTTTACGAAAATGGTCTCTTGATTACTTTGTAAAATGAAGATAATAAACACTTAAAGGGAAAAAATCTATGTTTTATTTTCCCTTGATTTCAGCGCAGAATGCTGATAAATGCTTATCGCGTGAGAAAAAAAGAACTAGTGTTTTATCCAGAT
>CAZBBQ010000004.1:0-19905 GCA_964489745.1 uncultured Desulfobacteraceae bacterium | reverse complement strand
AAGGAAATGGAAGGATATAGAGTTAAATATAACAATTCTGTTTTTTCAGAACAAAAGATAGAGCTCGATGGTAAATATTTTAATCATTGTACCTTTAAGGATTGCATTATTGTTCTGGAGAAAGGGGAAACTACTGTTGCCGGTTGTAGTTTTGAAAACTGTAAATTACTTCTTAAAGGAAATGCCTATACTGTTGGAAAAATAATACGGCTGTTTACTGGGAAAAGCCCTTTAAAGGTGTTAGATTTTGATGAGCCGTTGTTTGAGAATGCTCCACCAAAAAAAGGCTAAGCTCCTATTGTTTTTCTATATCGTAAGCAATTGTTATTATTGTTATTATGATCTAACAAAGATAAATACTCTATATTTCTGTATGCCTTTTCTCTCGCGCTCTCCAGTGTTGCGTCGCCAGCGATTATATGCAGCACTCTTCCACCGTCTGTGACAAGGCCTTTTTCCGAATCCTCCCTTACGCCTGAAAAGTAGATGGCGATTCCATTTTCTATAGTATCCAATCCTGCTATCGCATGGCCCTTTCCATAGCGGCCTGGATATCCTTTGTTCCATCCCTTACTTGCCTTTGAGCGGCCTTCCATAACAACGATATCCACATAGTGCTGGTTATTCCAAACAGGATGAATTTGATCCAAATTCCCTTCCCACACTGCCATCCCTATCTCGAAGAGATCCGTACTTAGTTTTCTTGAAAGCACTTCCCACTCAGGATCGCCATGCCGTACATTAATTTCAAAGACATCCAGTTGGTTGTAAGGATCAAGATTCAATCCGAAGTATAAAACACCTTTATAATTCCATCCCAAACCTAAATCACCCCTGTTGTAAATTGCATCCACCGTTGGGTTTACAATCTCTTTTATAATTCTGTTTACAAGCCATGGGGTCACAAGTTTATGGGGTGCGTAACATCCAGTCCCGCCCGTATTGAGGTTTCCACCAAACTCAGCAATTGATTCCTCATCATTCTGGTCAAAGGCCTGTTTGTAGTCCTGAACAAACATTTTCAAAGGAAGCGCATGTGTGCCATCCAGGTAGACATAAAAGGAGATTTCAGTGCCATACTTTCTTTCTTCTATAACAATCGTATCGCCTGATTTTCCAAATATTTTTTCTACCATTATTTTGTTAATTGCGCTCTCGGCTTGGATGACAGTATCGCACCCTATGGCACCTTTTCCTGCTGCAAGGCCGTTTGCCTTTACAAAAACTTGATATCCAATATTCCTCACATATTTTTTTGCCTCTTCTGGATTATCAAAAATCCTAAATTCTGGCTTACCTACCCCTATTTTCCTTAAGATATTATCGGTAAATGCTCTGTCACTCTCTAATTTCACATATTCTCTCTTTGGACCAATGGTTCTTATTCCTTTTTCATTCAGGATATTAACCAAACCCTCCTCAAGAGGATTTTCTGAACCTACATCGACCAAATCAACGTTGTTTTCTACGCAAAATTTCGCTACCTCGTTAAAGTCTCTTATATCTTTACATTCTATCAATTTTCTTTTTCCCTTCAGTGTGTAAGGCACTCCAGCATTACCAGGAAAAAAATAGACCTTTTCAACATGCTGACTGTCTCCATATTTATCAGCAAGTGAGTGATCTCTGCCTCCAGTGCCATATACAAGAACTTTCATATCTTCCTCCTTAAATGGTGATCGTACGATGTTGACATATATGTGGGTATGGGGTGGGTGAAAAAGTTTGACTGGCAAAGTATATTGAGATTGTTAAAGTATGTCAACATTAATTGCGTAATTTCAGGATAGGTTTAGACTTGTCATTTTTTTATATTCTGTTATACTTTTTAAAATTTTTAAACAAACAATAACTAACATTATTGTGATTACTCAGGTTCAAAATTGCACGGTTTCCCGATAAAATCGAGATTCAAGCCTGCCCTGGTGCGACGTAACGTGCGCTTTAAAACGGTTCTTCTGAGCACTATGTCCAGGGATTCTGTAAAAAGTACTGTTAAACCAGGTCTGGGCCAGGGGTTAAAAAGCGATGAAAAGAGACCACTATGAAGATAAGCCAACCAACCGTGAACTCTGAACTGTGAACCAGACAACCTGAATAGTTACCTATTAATTTACCAATTCTATTACAATGAAAATCGGAGTTATTTCAGATACCCACCTAAAAGAAGTGAATTCTCACCTCATTGATATATATACGAACTATTTGTCTGATGTGGATATGATTATCCATGCCGGAGATATTATTTCTGAAGAAATAGTCGATTTTTTAAGCCAGAAGCCACTCCATATAGTTCATGGAAATATGGACAATTTTGATATAAAAAAGAAATTTCCTAAAAAAAAGATACTCGAGGTACATGGTTTCCGCTTGGGATTAATACATGGATGGGGACCTCCTTTTGGAATAGAAAAGAGGATACGACCAGAGTTTACTGATGTCCATGCCATTATTTATGGCCATTCTCACAAATCGGCCAACCACATTGATAATGGAGTTATTTTTTTTAATCCAGGAACTGCTACCGGTTTCAGCATGAGTGGATCCCATTCGATCGGGATCTTGGATATAAATGATAAAATAAATTCTACTATAATTACAGTTTGAGGATATAAGATGGAGATTCTTTGGGCACCCTGGAGAATGGAATATGTGAGTTCTGATAATAAAGGGGAGTGCATATTTTGTCCAGGCGAAAACAGAAGTCAAGATAAACAAAGGTTAATTTTATGTATTGGTAACTTAAGCATTATCCTGATGAACAAGTTTCCCTATATAAATGGACATCTTTTAGTAGCCCCTTTGCGACACGTTTCCACATTGAATGCACTATCAGCGGAGGAAAAACTTGACCTCATCACACAAGTTGAAAAGTCTATTGGCGTTCTAAAAGAGGTGTTGAGGCCAGAGGGCTTTAATATAGGTGTAAATCTGGGAAAGGTTGCAGGGGCCGGTGTTGAAGATCATATGCATTTTCATATTGTTCCTCGATGGGGAGGAGATACTAATTACATGACTGTATGTGGAGAAGTGAGGGTAGTTTCAGAGCATATTCAAGAGACATATCGAAAATTGTTACCTTTTTTCGAATAGTTTAAGACATGAAAAAACGTTCTTTAAAATTGTAGGAGGTTTTTATGAAACATATAAAGGCTATTATAAGTATAGTATTTATGTTGCTGGCCGTAGTGCTTATTGTTGAAAATCTTACCCAGTTATCCCAGAAATTGACACTTCAAGTTGACCTTTATTTTTGGGACTGGAAAACTGAACCAATGGCATTTTATTTTGTTATTATCATCGTTTTTCTGCTCGGTATCCTTATAGCTAGTTTATACGGTATATTTGAGCGATTTAAATTAAAGAAGGAAATAAGAATACTTTCCAAGGAGAAAAGAGAAAAAGACAAGGAACTGAATTCTTTGAGAAACCTTCCTATTGTCGAAAGTAAGATAGAAGATATGGAGCTGATAGAAGAAAATCAGGAGTAGGATCTGATCATTTGCGAGGGATTGGGTTGTATCTAGTATGTGGGAAGAAATCAAAAAATTATTTTTCAGCAATCTTGATATTCAATTTGGCGTCTGGATAATCATTGCCTTTGTATGTGGTTTCCTTATAGACAGATTTGGTAGATCAAGACATGCTGAAAAGCTTAGAAAAAAACTGGATAGGGGAGATAAGGCTTTCTTTCAGGGCATTCAGCACATACTTGCCAATAAGCCAGATCAGGCTATCGAACAGTTCACAAAGTCGGTGAAGATTAACTCGGATACTATCGAGACCTATGTCGCCTTGGGCCATCTTTATCGATCTAAGGGAGATATAGGGAGGGCGATAAGGATACGACAGGGAATAATCTTAAGACCTAATCTGGACAAAGAGGTAAGGTTGAGAGCAATCTTTGATCTGGGGTTAGATTACAAGAAGGGCGGATTTTTAAATCGTGCGATATCGGCATTTCAGGAAGTTCTTGGAAATGACCCAAACAATATAGAAACACTTGACCAAATAGAACGAATTTACGAAGATATGTACGATTGGGAAAAGGCTTTTAAGACGAGACAGTCTATCTCAAAAATCATAAAGGGTGATCACCGGCATATCCTCGCCCATCAAAAAACAGAGTTAGGGAAGATACAGGAAAAGAACGGTGATATCGGAAGCGCTGAGAAATCTTACAAAAAGGCTATTTCTATCTTTGATAAATGCGTTGACGTCTATCTTCATTTGGGTGATCTCTATTTTAGTCAGCAGGAGCATAAAAAAGCCTTATCTACATGGGAGAGGGTAGTTGATGTGGCACCTCAGTTTACTTTTTTGGTCTATCAAAGGTTAGAAAAGACCTATTCAACGATGAAGAATCTAAAGGGTGTAGAGGATTTTTTACGAGAATCTGCCCGAAAAAATCCTGATAGATTTATACGATTAGCATTAGCCAGGTATCTCTATAATAAGGGTGAGACAGGCTCTGCTTTGGATGAACTGAATCAGGCTATTAAATCAGTCCCGTCATTTTTCAATGCGAGAAAATTATTGGGGGAGATACTTTTAAAGGAAGGCAGAAATGAAGAGGCCTTAGAGGCATACAAAGATCTCCTTGTAATATTACATTATCCCTATTTAAAGTTTCAATGTAGCAATTGTGGGTACAGACCAGATGAACTCGTGTGGAAATGCCCACAGTGCTTGAAATGGGATTCTATAGATATCATAAAGCCATCTTCTCCTAATGTGTCTCATGATAACATATCTTCTTAAATTTCTGTATTTCCCTTCTTTTATTTTAATACACTTCTACCATAGAGGGAGAAGGGTTCTTATATGATACGCAGATTGCTCCTTGAAAAACGTGTGTTGCTATTTTTGTTTTTACCCCTGTTTCTTGCCCTCTTTTTCAATGCCTTCCATGAAGTTGCTATGGCAAAGCCCAGTTCTGCCAAAATTCTTTTACACAAGGCAGAGGTGTGCGCACAACAGCTTTATCAATCAAAAGCTAAAAAGAAATACCGACATAATTGGGAAAGATGCATCAAGAGGTATGAAAAGACTTATAAGGCATTTCCAGGAACAGATGAGGCAGCACAGGCTTTATTCGCTGCGTGTAAATTATGGACACACCTCTATGGTTATTCAGGAAGGAATTCCGATATAGATACGGCCGTATCACTCTATCGAGTAATGGTGGAGAAATATAAGACTCATAGATTGGCTGATGATGCACAGTACCGGTTGGGATTGATCTTTTATACGCAAAAAAAGGATCCGAAACAGGCCTATATTGAATTGTTAAAAGTTGAGATCAAGTTTCCAAATGGAGATGTAAAGGCCAAAGCCTCTAAGATGATGGACAAACTGGAACGTCTCTTAGGAAAGAAACGATTGGCACAGGGAAAGGTCAGGGAGGCCAAGTCCAAGAAAAATAAATTAATTGTGGTAAAGGATATCAGGCATTGGTCAACCCCAACGTACACGAGAGTGGTTGTCGACTTGGAGGAGGCAGTCAAATACAAGAAGCATCTTTTAAAGAAAGACCTGGATCTAAGGAAGCCACGAAGACTTTTTGTAGATTTACAAAATTCCTGCATTAGCAAGGATATAGAAAGTTCTATACTCATTAAAGACGGGCTGTTAAGGAGGGCACGGGCTGCTCAACACGACAAAAAAACTGTCAGAGTTGTCCTTGATATTGATAGTATGGGAGGATATAGGATCTTTCACCTTTATGATCCTTTTCGGATTGTGGTTGATGTACAAGGCAAGGAGAGAAAAGTAAAGCCAATAAAAACAGTAGTTGTTCAAAGGTCTCAGAAAGAAAAGGTAAAAAAGGAAGGCAAAAAAGAAGGCATATCTTTAGCGAAACAGTTAGGTTTAGGAGTAAAGAAGATCGTAATTGATGCAGGCCATGGTGGAAAAGATCCGGGTGCTATTGGAAGAAATGGCCTAAGAGAAAAAGATGTTGTGCTTAAACTTGCAAATTTAGTGGCAGAAAGAGTAAGGGCAGATCTTCATTGCAAGGTTATTTTAACCCGAAGAAGCGATGTATTTTTACCTTTGGAAAAAAGAACCGCAATCGCCAATATGAAAGGGGCAGATTTATTTATCTCCCTTCATGCAAATGCGCATAAGAATAGGAAACTTCAGGGCTTAGAGACTTATATCTTGAATATAGCCTTAGATGAAGAAAGTATGAATGTGGCTGCAAGAGAAAATGCTACGTCTACAAAAAATATAAGCGACCTCCAGATGATTCTCAATGACCTTATGCTTAACACAAAGATAAATGAGTCGAACAGGCTCGCGAAATTTGTGCACAATGGTTTGGTAAAGGAGCTGCGGAAAAAATACACAATAGTTAAGAATAGGGGTGTACGACAAGCACCATTTTATGTCTTGATCGGTGCTGAGATGCCTGCAATTCTGGTAGAGGTAGGTTACATTACAAATACGATAGAAAATAGACGACTTAAAAGCGTGTCGTACCTCAAGAGGGCTGCTTCTGGTATTGTAAAGGGCATTGATCTATACATTAAGGATATGGAGGTCGCCTATAAAGGCGGATAAGATTTTAATTATGCAGCCACTTAAGGTAGGCATCTATAAATGTATCAATATCCCCATTCATCACCTTATCAACATCCCCGACTTCATGGTTTGTCCTGTGATCTTTTATTAATCTGTAAGGATTGAATGTGTATGACCGTATTTGATTACCCCATGCTATCTCTTTCTGGGATTGGTGTCGAAGCTCTTTTTCTTTGTTTTTTTTCTCTTTTTCCAGTGCATAGAGGCGTGCTTTAAGAATTTTTAATGCGAGGTCTTTATTTCGATGCTGGGACTTTTCATTTTGACACTGGACAGCTATATTAGTTGGTAAGTGGGTAATCCTTACCGCAGAGCTGGTCTTGTTAACATGCTGTCCTCCTGGGCCACTGGCCCTAAAGGTTTCTATCCTTAGATCCTTTTCGTTAATATCGATTTTTATGTCACCTTCAATCTCTGGCAAGATAGATACCGATGCAAATGATGTATGTCTTCGACTACTGGCATCAAAAGGAGAGATCCGGACCATCCGGTGAATTCCATGTTCAGATTTAAGGTAACCGTAAGCATGAGGGCCATTTACAGTGAAGGTTACATTTTTTATCCCTGCCTCATCGCCTGCCAGGTGATCAACGATTTTGGTCTGCATCTTTCTGGACTCTGCCCATTTGAGATAAAGCCTGAATAACATTTCAACCCAATCTTGAGCCTCTGTTCCTCCTGCCCCTGCATTTATTGCTACAATTGCATTTCTTTTATCATCTTTATCATTGAAGAGGGTCTGAAGCTCGTATCGATTTATCTCTTTTTCCAGATCAGAAAGCGTTGTGCTTGCCTCTGAAATCATTTTATCATCGTTTTCTTCCTGGGCTAACTTGATCAGGATATCGAGCTCTTCTAACTCATTTTTGTATCTATGCCATTCCTCTAATTGGTTACTGAGTAACCCTCTTTCCTGGCTTAGCTCGGTTGCTTCATTCTGGTTGTTTTTCCAGATATCCGTTTTAGATAATATTTTTTCTATTTCTTTTAACCTTTGTTTACCATCAGTGAGGTCAAAGATGCTCCCAGATATCATCTAATTTTTTATTCAGGGTATCTATTTTTTCTGTTATCTCTGCATAATTCATATGTTTATCTCCTTACCTTAAGTGCCGAAAGTGAACTAAAATTATAAGTGTCTAAAATTATTATCACTAAATTCTTCCATATCACTTCATATTAACGACGCTTTACTATCCAAAAAAATTTAACAATTGTTGCGACTGTTAATAGTATAGCAAAAATATCCCCAAATTGTGAATAGAATGTTTTTTTGTGTGTTAATTTTATCTCCTTTTGTAAGATTTTCCTTGCAAAGAGCTCACTTGTATCTGCTATCTTTCCATTTGCAAGAATAAAGGCGCTTATTCCAGTATTTGCAGCCCGTGCCATAGGTAAACCATTTTCTACGCACCTAAAAACAGCCATGCTTAGGTGTTGATAGGGGGCGCTGGTGCGGCCAAACCATGCGTCATTGGTGAGGTTTACTAAAAACTCAGCTCCTTGGGCAGCGAATTTTCGAGAGATATCAGGAAAGATAGTCTCAAAACAGATTAATGTCCCTATTGTAAGATCTGGAGAATGCATAGGGTGGACCTTCTTCCCAGTGGAGAAATCTCCTGCTGCTGTCACTAAGCGATGTACAAATGGAATGTATCTTTTGAGCGGAACATATTCACCAAAGGGGACAAGATGAACCTTGTCGTAATAATCAACTACCCTCCCTTTAGATATCATATATGCCCTGTTGTAATAAAAAATACTGTCATTTTCTTTTACGTATGCAGGAGACCCAAACAGAATCTTTGCATTGGTTATTTTGGCAATCTCGAATACTTCCCTTGAAAGATGAGATGTATCTTGAAAAAAACACGGAAGCGCAGTTTCAGGCCAAATGATGAGCTGAGGTTTAAAATCTGCCGATTCTAAGGATAGCTTCTTATAAATAGACACTGTCTCTTCTTGAAAATCTGAGTCCCATTTTAAAGACTGATCGATATTTCCCTGGACAACTACTGCCCTTAGTTCCCTGCCTTTTAAGGTGGCATCTTTTTTTTCTTTCAAACGACTGTAGCCATATACAAGTATGCATCCTACAAGGAAAACAGTGAAAATTGTTTCTATCCCGACACGTTTAAAGGGATGCTCGTTGTTCGATTTCCGTTTTCTATTGAGTGTATTGTGATCGGAAACGGTGATTTCTGGCTCGTACCCTACAGTGTGAGCCGATTTTTTTTTCTTAAATATAAGAGAGGCTAC
This sequence comes from uncultured Desulfobacteraceae bacterium, assembly GCA_964489745.1. Taxonomy (GTDB): domain Bacteria; phylum Desulfobacterota; class DSM-4660; order Desulfatiglandales; family B25-G16; genus B33-G16. Next base: position 11,061 of record CAZBBQ010000004.1, on the reverse strand, counting down.
ATTATATATGGCAATATTTACCAGAACGATAATAAATGATATGCTGTAGACACCGGCAATATCTGATATCTGTATGAATGGCAATCTGGAATATTGGCTATACCCTAAAAGGCACCATGGAAGCCCGGTCATAATATAAGATCTTGCATATTCAAGTGCAACCCAGGCACTCGCTCCCCACAATGAATAGAACCTATTTTTTTTAAAAGTAACCACGACAAGTGCAAAAAAGGCTATATAGAGAGAAAGATAAAGCGAAATAAGCAACAATGCTGCCAGGCTCAAGATAGGACTAATATTGCCATAACGGGAAAGCACAGTCACTATCCAGTAAATAAGGGTGAGGTAGTGGAAAAGGCCGGCAAGAAGCCCTATCTTAAATGCATCTGAGAGTGATTTATTCTCAAGGCTAATGAGGAGTGGAATGAGGGATATCCATGCGACCCAGTCCAAATTGATTGGGGCAAAGCTTGCAGTTAACATGAGACCCGAAAGTCCTGCGAGCAAAACATTTTTAATGTTAATTGTGTAATTATCCAACATCTTGCTTGTGCCCTGTTAAACAAGGCTTCCTTAGGCCCGTCCTGGCGCGACGTAAGCAGTTTAGTTTATGTATTATGTTTAAAGCCTCAGATGATGGATATTATAATATATCTATTTTGTTGTAAAAGACTTTCCTTACGCTGCACGTAGAAATCATTTTTTCCTTCAATCAAATAAAAGTCGAAGGCATGAAATAGAATTTGTTAGTGCTATGCATGTGTGCTCTTAAAAATTGTACTAACCTGACCGACGCCTACCCGCAGCGATATAATCGGGACGTGGCTGGCGGGGTTTAGGGTTCCCTTTCTTCCTTTGATTGTGTTTATAGGAAGGGAAGTGCTTAATGAACCCGGGAACGGTTACTATAAATTATACTTGACTCGATGGAGATTTTTTATTATAAATTTAAATACTTAATTGGGCGGGCATAACTCAGTTGGTAGAGTACAAGCTTCCCAAGCTTGGTGTCGCGGGTTCGATCCCCGTTGCCCGCTCCAAGTTGTTGTAATACGCGTTCTGCTCCCTTTTCGAGGTACGCAATTGTTGTTTGGGAAAGGTTGTTACTTTGAAAAGAGGATGAGCCAGGAAGTTGTGTGCTTTTTTAACTCTGGCAACAATTGAGTGAGGTTTGAGGGAGCGGGCCTTTATGCCCGCTTTTTATGTACGAGGGATATACATAATGTCAGAACCTAAGAGGATTATTAATGCGGTATCCCTTTTAACTGAGTCTCTTTTGCCTGAATTTGGTGTGGAGCTGGTGGATGTTGAGTTTCAATTTGAAAGAGGGAGATGGATACTCAGGGTTTTTATAGATAAACAAGGAGGAGTTACGATAGACGACTGTGCCAGCATTAGCAGAGAGCTTGGTGATTTAATTGAGGCAGAGAATATTATTAATTTGTTCTATGTGCTGGAGGTTTCTTCTCCAGGTCTGAACAGGCCGTTACAAAAAGAAAAGGATTTTATACGTTCAATCGGCAAGATGGTGCAATTAAAGATGTCCAGACCTATCAACAAAAGAAGGAATTTTACTGGGCGTCTCGCCGATATAAAAGAAGGGGTGATAAGCCTCGTAAGTGATGATAATAATTTAGTCGAATTGCCCTTGAATGAGATAGATAAGGCGAGACTAAGATATGAATTTGATAATTATTTTATGGGCAGGGAATAGACGATGATTACAGATTTATTGAGAACTATTGATCAGGTGAGTCGAGATAAAGGGATTGATTCTAAAACCCTTATAGAGGCTCTGGAAGAGGCAGTGAGCTCAGCTGTTAAAAAGAAATTTGGTTCTGAATATGAGTTAGAGGTGAGCTTTAATACAGAAATTGGAGAGATCGAGGTTTTTGAGTTCAAAGAGGTGGTAGAGAATGTAACAGATAAAAGGCTTCAGGTATCCTTAGAAGAAGCAAGAAAACTTGATCCAGAATCAGAGATAGGTGACAGTTTGGGTATGAAAACGGAGATAGATGCACTGGGAAGAATAGCGGCTCAGTCAGCTAAACAGGTAATAACACAGAGGCTCAGAGAGGCAGAAAGGGATGCTGTATATGATGATTTTAAGGGTAGGAAAGGAGAGATAATTAACGGTATTGTGCAACGCTTTGATAAAGGCTCCATTATTGTCAACCTCGGTAAATCAGAAGCTGAACTTCCTGCGAAAGAACAAATTCCGAAGGAGACATACATGCAGGGCGATAGGATCAGAGCCTATATTTATGATGTCAAACAATTCAGCAGAGGTCCTCAAATAATATTATCTCGGACGCATCCTAACCTTTTATCAGCCCTATTCGAAAATGAAGTACCAGAAATTTCCGATGGCATTGTGACCATCATGCAGATAGCCCGAGAACCTGGCAGCAGGGCAAAAATAGCAGTAGCTTCAAAGGATAGGGATGTTGATCCAGTAGGGGCCTGTGTCGGTATGAAGGGATCAAGGGTGCAGGCGGTAGTTCAGGAACTACGAGGTGAGCGGATTGATATTATAACGTGGGACCCTGATGCAGCAAAATTTGTATGTAATGCCTTGGCCCCCGCCGAAATTTTACGGGTTATAGTTGATGAAGAGAACAGAAGCATGGAAGTCGTTGTACAAGATGATCAACTTTCTCTTGCGATTGGAAAAAGGGGTCAAAATGTTAGGTTGGCATCTCGTGTTACAAACTGGAAATTAGATGTAATTAGCGATTCAAAGTATAATGAAAGACTGCAGGAAGATTATCAATCCTTGCTTAAGGTTCCCGGTGTCGGTAAAAAAATGGCAACCTCTCTTAATGAGATAGGTTTTCGATCAATAGAGGATATTGCCAAAGCAGATGAAGTTGATTTGGCAAGCATAAAGGGAATAAGTGAAAAAAAAGCAAACGAATTGATCCAGGGGGCCATCAATTATATGCAGACAGCAATTTCTGATAATAATAAAACCTCGGATGAAGAAACAGAGGAATTGCCCGGAGGAGTAAATGGGTAAGTTAAGGGTTTACGAGTTAGCCAAAGAAGTAAAAATGAGTTCTAACGAACTGGTTGAGCGACTCAAGAATGCTGGTTTCTCTATTAGCAACTATATGAGTTCTCTTGACATGGATGATGTAGGTCGGGCTAAAGACTATCTTTCAGGGGCAACCGATGAAATTCTCGAGGAAAAAAGGATAAAGCCAACCATTATCCGCAGACGAAAGAAAATTATCCCGAAAATAGAGGAAAAAGCCCAAGAAGAACAAGTAGTTGAAGAAGAAGCTATAGAACCATCTAAAGAAGAAATTTCGGTGCCCGAGGAAAAAGTAGAGGAGGTTTTACAAGAAGAAGTTGAGCAGGTAGTAAAAGAAATACCTATTCCTGAACAACCTATCAAAGAGGTTAAACCTACAATTGAGAAGAAGAAAAAACAGAGACCTAAGACTATCCCGGCAAGGATAATAAAAAAGGCAGAAGTTCCACCACCTGTAACGAAGGTTCAGGAGCCGGTAACGAAGATACCTAAGATACCGGTGCCTGAAATTGCAATTCTTCCGGAGAAGGAAGTTAAAAAAGAAAAAGAAGCGATAAAGGGGAAAAAGACAAAGACATATAAAGAGGAAGAAATAACTCCTCAGAAGGATTATCGCAGACGAAGGAGAGAAATTTTTGAGCGGAAAGATCTCTATGGGGACCGGGGAAAAGGCTTTGAAGCAAGAAGTAAATTAAAAGGTAAAGGCAAACTCGACAAGAAGAAGTTACAACAGACAGAGATAACTGTTTCCAAGGCTATAAAGAGGAGAATAAAGGTCCCGGATGTGATAAGTGTAGCTGAGTTGGCAAGGCGGATGAGCATTAAGTCCAAAGAACTCATTAAAAAATTAATGGAAATAGACATAATAGCTACCATTAATCAGACAATTGACTTTGACTCTGCTTCTCTTGTGGCAAGTGAGTTTGAATATGCATTAGAACCCTCGTCATTTGAGGAGGAGGAGATAATTAACGAAGAAGAGGAAAAGCCTGAAGATCTTACTCCTCGACCACCAGTGGTTACCATAATGGGGCATGTCGATCATGGAAAAACATCTCTTCTTGATTATATTAGAAAATCAAAGGTTATCGACAAAGAAGCTGGCGGAATAACTCAGCACATTGGGGCCTATTACGTCCACACATCCCATGGTGATTTAGTGTTTCTTGATACACCTGGACATGAAGCTTTTACCGCAATGCGGGCAAGGGGTGCAAAAGTAACAGATTTAATTGTATTAGTTGTTGCTGCTGATGATGGAGTGATGGAGCAAACAATAGAGGCAATTGATCATGCGAAAGCAGCGAGTGTTCCAATCGTTGTTGCTGTTAATAAAATAGACAAGGAAAACGCAGATACAGAAAGGGTGAGGAGAGAATTATCAAAATATGGATTCGTGTCAGAGGAGTGGGGTGGTGATACCCTATTCAGCGAGATATCTGCTAAAACCGGACGTGGTGTTGATGAACTACTTGACAGCATACTTCTTCAATCAGAGATATTAGAGTCGAAGGCAAATTACAAAAAACATGCAAGGGGGGCAATTATTGAAGCCAGACTTGATAAAAACAGGGGTCCCTTTGCCACTGTTCTTATTCGTGAAGGCACCCTTAATCAGGGCGACTCCTTTGTTTGTGGAGAGAATTACGGCAGGGTAAGGGCAATGCTTAATGATAGAAATCAGAAGATAAAATCAGCAACGCCCTCTATGCCGGTTGAAATATATGGTATTTCTGATGTGCCTAAGGCCGGAGATGACTTTATAGTAACTTCCGATGAAAAAAAGGCAAAATTAATTAGCGAGCATAGAAAAACCAAGGCTCGGTTAGATACAGTAACTACAAGAGATGCTGTGAGCCTCGATAATCTTTTTGATAGGATTAAAGAGGGCGAAGTAAAGGAATTAGACATTATAATAAGGGCCGATGTGCAAGGATCTGCAGAGGCTTTAATAGATTCTTTAACGAAACTAAGTACAGAAGACGTGAAGTTAAAAGTTATACATGGAGGGACTGGAGCGGTAACAGAAAGCGATGTAATGCTGGCCTCAGCCTCAAAGGCTATCGTTATCTGCTTTAATGTGAGGGCAAATCCGGTTGTTAAGACACTTGCAGCAAAAGAAAAGGTAGATTTAAGATTTTACGATGTCATTTATAAGGTGATAGAAGATGTAAAGTCTGCCATGGTAGGACTCCTTGACCCTGTTTACAAGGAGAACATTATTGGAAGAGCAGATGTCAAAGAGGTATTTCACGTCTCCAAGGTAGGAACTATCGCTGGTTGTTATGTGACTGATGGCAAGATTGAAAGAGGTGCCAAGGTACGCCTGTTGCGAGATAATGTCGTTATATTTGATGGGAACCTGTCTTCATTAAAGAGGTTTAAAGATGATGTAAAAGATGTTTCTTCAGGCATTGAATGTGGTGTGGGATTAGAAAATTATAATGACATAAAACCTGGTGATGCCTTTGAATTTTATACCTTAGAAGAGATAAAGGTGGAGCTTTGATGTGGTGGTCGGAACCCTCAAAATTTCTCTCTATATCCACAATCAGCAATCCCTTAAAGAGAAGAGAAAAGTTGTAAAAAGTATTATAGCCAAGGTGCAGCACAGATTTAATGCATCCATAGGTGAGGTTGGTTCCAATGATAAATGGCAGCTGATAGAGCTGGGAGTCAGCGCTTTAGCCAATGATAGGCGATTTGTGAATTCAGCCCTTGATACTATTCTCTCGTATATTGATTCTCTTTACCTCGGAGAAATTATCGATTCTAAAATAGAAATATTTAATGTGTAAATTTGTCCGAGATCAATTGCCAGCCTCTGGCCCGTAGGGCCTACGCCCCGGAGGGCAAATAAACATCAATAAGAGCGAAAGAAAGAATTGAGAGATTGGTAATATGCTTGCAGGTAATAGATCTCAAAGAGTCGGTGACCAGATATTACGGGAAATATCTGATCTCCTTTTAAGAAAAGTGAATGACCCAAGGTTAAAAGGAGTCACTTTAACTGAGGTTACGGTGAGTAAAGATTTGAGAAATGCGTATATTTACTACAGTATTTTTAGCCAGGATGAACAGAAAAAACAAGTTCAAACAGGATTTGAAAGTGCAAAAGGATTTATACGCAAAGAGATAGGTGAGAGGTTGCACCTGCGATACGTTCCAGATATTCGCTTTATTTATGATGTATCTCTTGAATACGGGGAAAAGATAGAAAATCTTTTAGAGAAAACAAGAGAGAGTACATGATTTTAGATGACATAGCTACTATTGTGAAAAGAGGGAAGAGGTTTTTTTTGGCAAGCCATAAGGACCCTGATGGGGATGCTATTGGCTCCTTGTTAGCCTTGGGGGAAGCCCTTGTGCTTTCAGGGAAGGAGGTTGTGCTATTTAATGAGGGTCCTATAACAGATTCTCTGGCCTTTCTTGCAGGTAGTGAGAAAATAGTAGATAGATTTAATCCGAAATCAGAATTTGATGCCCTTTTTGTTCTTGACTGTGGAGCACTTGAAAGGTTGGGAGGAATTTATTCCAACATAGGCCATATAAAGCCTTTGATAAATATAGATCATCATGTAAATAATCCTCAGTTTGGTGATGTAAATTTTGTTGATAGCAATAGCTCCTCTGTTGGCGAGATTATTTATCGGTTGATACAGGTAGCGGATTTACCCATGAGTAAAAACATAGCGGAAGATTTATTTGTGGCTATACAGACAGATACAGGTTCATTCAGATATGAAAATACCACGAAAGAGGCATTTACCATTGCAGCTGAGATGGTGGAGTGGGGTATCAATCCTTGGAAGATATCGCGAAAGGTTATGGATGAATTTTCATTAAAAAAACTGAGACTTCTCGAGTTGACCTTGCAAACAATAGAGATATTTCATTCAGGAAAAGTTGGATTGATCACTATTACTCAACAAATGCTCTCAAAAGCAGAAGCTGATAATTTTGACAGTGAAAGATTTGTTGATTATCCTAGACTTATTTCCGGGGTAGAGATAGGCGTTCTTGTAAAAGAACTTGGAAAGGATTATTACAGATTCAGTCTGCGCTCTAATGATTGGGTAAATGTAGCAGATTTAGCGTATCATTTTGGTGGAGGCGGTCATCCAAAGGCGGCAGCCTTTACAAGATACGGAAGCCTGGATTCGATAAAGCAGGAATTCCTTGATAAAGCACATGAGGTTTTAGGGAATGGTAATAGTTAACTGTCAGTAGTCGGTTGTGTTGCCTATTTTAGCTATGAGGAGTTTGAGATCAGCAACGAGCAGCATCTCATGAACACAACAAACATAAAACAACGGACTACGGACAAGGGATCACGGACAACAGATGGGATTCTATTAGTAGATAAGGAGTCTGGACCAAGCTCATTCAGGATTGTTGAAAAAGTTAAAGGCTTGATACAGGCAAAAAAAGCTGGTCATGCAGGCACACTTGATCCATTTGCAACTGGAGTATTGATAGTTCTTTTAAACCAGGGGACGAAATTATTCCCGTTTTTATTGTCTCACAATAAGGTGTACAAGGCGTCACTCAAGCTCGGAATAGAAACAGATACCCAGGATTTAACAGGAAGGATCATTGATAAAAAAGATATTGGCAGCCTGACATATGAGATGATTGAACGAAGCACAACCCAATTTATAGGCGCTATAAAGCAGGTTCCGCCTTCTTACTCAGCTGTTCATTATAATGGGAAGAGGGCATATGAATTGGCGCGAAATGGCATTGCCATCGATCTTAAGCCAAAGGATGTGAGGGTTGATTATATCACTCTCTTATCAGTAGATCTTCCTTATGTGTGGTTTGAGGTTGGCTGTAGCTCAGGGACCTATATCAGGACACTTGCTGCGGATTTAGGCAGAAGTTTGGGTGTAGGGGCGCATCTTACATCTTTAAGGAGAATAAAAAGTGGCCCCTTTCATGTTGATGATGCCTTGACTCTTATACAAATAGCGCATCATCTATCCAATAATACAATTGGTGAGGTGATACTGCCATTAAAAAATGCCTTAAAAGGCATGATGGAGGTTGAAATCCCTCATGAATTAGCAAAAAAGATCAGGAATGGCGATCAGCCCAATTGGGAGGAATTATCTCGAGAACATGTCTCATCTTTCAATTCCAATGACGGCATAAAGATAATAACGGGTGAGGAATTGGTTGCGATTTTAAAGAAAGACGAGAAAGGGTGCAATATAATCAAAGTTTTTACATAACTATAGACAACATCATTTGTCATTCTGTTGTAGCCAATCGCTGCACAAATAGGCCATTGACAATTGATGTGATTTACTAATGTTATAAACTGTATTTAAGGAGGAATAGAAGTGGTCTTAACAAACAAAGATAAAAGGAACATTATCGATAAATTTAAAATCCATGATAAGGATACCGGCTCCTCAAAGGTGCAAATCGCTCTTTTAACAAAACGGATAAATGATCTTACTGGCCATTTTAAGATGCATCCTAAGGATCACCACTCAAGGAGAGGTCTTTTGAAGATGGTGGGCCAAAGAAGGCGTTTTTTGAGCTACATAAAGAGGAGGGATCTTTCTCAATACAAGACTCTTATTCAGGAGTTAGGCTTAAGAAAATAGAACATGTTATTAATAGGTAATTTATTAAATTTGAAGAGGTGATTATGAATGTATCAAATAGTATCAATGGAAAAACAATAAATATTGAGACAGGGAAGTTGGCTAAGGAAGCAAGCGGGGCCGTAGTTGTAACAATGGGAGAAACTATTATTTTAGTGACCGTTGTGTCTACCGATGAAAAAAGAGAAGGGATCGATTTTTTTCCATTAACAGTTGATTTTCAAGAGATGTCATACGCGGCAGGGAAAATACCGGGTAATTTCTTCCGCCGTGATATGGGGCGACCAAGCGAAAAAGAGATGTTGACATCGCGGCTGATAGATAGACCACTGAGACCCCTTTTTCCAGATGACTACAATTTTGAGACCCAAGTGATTGCAAGTGTTTTATCCTTTGATAAAGAAAATGATCCTGATCCTTTAGGTATTGTGGGGGCCTCAGCTGCTATCACTATATCAGATATTCCCTTTGGTGGTCCCGTTGGGAGTGTGAGGGTAGGGAGGATCGATGGTAAATTAATCGCATTTCCCACATTAGAGGAGAAGGAAGAGAGCGATATAAATCTGATCGTTGCTGGGACAAAAGAAGCTGTAGTCATGGTTGAAGGCGATGGTAAATTTGTCTCTGAAGATGAAATGCTTGAGGCAATATTCTTTGGTCACACATCTTTGCAGCCCCTTATTGATATGCAAATAGAGTTGAGGGAGTCTGTCGGAAAGGATAAAAGGTCTTTTATTCTAACTGAAAAAGATGAGCAACTAAACGCAAAGGTGGCAGAGATCGGTGAACCTCGTATACGGGAGGCGCTCTCATATAGTGAAAAGATGGTGAGACAAAAGAAGAGGTCTGAAGCCATTGATTATATAATTGAATCACTAAAAGAGGAATATGAAGATAAGACAAGAGAGATAAAAAATGCCGCCCATGATTTAGAGAAAAGCTTGGTCCGGCATATGATATTGCATGAAGAAAGAAGAATCGATGGAAGGCCATTTAATGAGGTAAGGCCGATTGAATGTTTAGTGGGTATTCTGCCAAGGGTTCATGGATCAGCTCTCTTTACCAGGGGTGAGACCCAAGCCATGGTTTTAACTACTCTGGGCACTGAAAGGGATGAACAGAAGATAGAATCAATCTATGGGGACTCTTTTAGAAAATTCACATTTCATTATAATTTCCCTCCATATAGCGTTGGTGAGGCCAAAAGATTGGGAGCTCCTGGAAGGAGAGAGATTGGTCACGGTGCCCTGGCAAGAAGAGCTTTTTTTCCTGTTTTATTAGAGCAGGAAGATTTTCCTTATGCAGTCAGAGTTGTGTCTGAAATATTGGAATCAAATGGCTCATCTTCTATGGCAAGTGTGTGTGGAGCTTCCCTTTCGTTGATGGATGCAGGTGTTCCCCTTAAGGACCCAGTGGCCGGGGTTGCAATGGGTCTTGTTTCAGAAGGTGATGGTGTAGCCATATTGACTGATATTATAGGTGATGAGGATCATTTTGGTGATATGGATTTTAAGGTTACAGGGACAAAGGATGGTATCACTGCTCTCCAGATGGATATTAAGATTGCTGGACTAAAAAAGGAGATAATGGGGAAGGCGTTATATCAGGCAAGAGAAGCAAGAATGCATATTCTGAATGAAATGAATAAGGCTATATCGGAATCGAGGACAGACATATCCAAATATGCACCAAGGATTACTACCATAAATGTCAAACCAGAAAAGGTAAGGGAAATTATTGGCCCTGGAGGCAAAATGATTCGACATATTACCTCAACAACGGGGACACAGATAAATATTGATGATGAGGGCAAGGTGTTGATTGCCTCAGTTGATAGTGAGGGCACGGATAAGGCCATGGAAATGATAAAGGATATCATTCGGGAGGCAGAAATTGGTAAATTTTATTTAGGCAGGGTAGTCAAGATTATGGATTTTGGCGCCTTTGTAGAGGTTCTTCCTGGCTCAGAGGGTTTGATACACATATCTCAATTGGCAAATGAGAGGGTAAATAAGGTAACTGATATTCTGAAGGAAGGTGATGAGGTTTTAGTAAAGGTTATTGATATTGAGAATGGGAAGGTCAGGCTTTCCAGAAAGGCAGCATTAGGACATAGCATAGATGATATATAAAAGGAGATACCGTATCCGTTTACGGTTTTGTGTTCTAGGTTTAAAGGTTCAATAGAATAGTTAAAGGCAGAATCTATAAGCTAGAATGTTAAACATGGGCACGCAAGAGGCTTAATTTCAGGATGTTATGCTACTAAACCCGGCCGAGGCCGTGAGGAAGCCCTAGACTTCATCATATATTTCCTCGTAAAGGCAATGCTCAAGAGGGTAGGGCAGCAACCTTTTAACCTGTGAACGCTTACAAGACACTTATATTCTACAGCAACTTTACCTGCCT
>CAZBBQ010000003.1:7572-25721 GCA_964489745.1 uncultured Desulfobacteraceae bacterium | reverse complement strand
ATTGTAGATCAATAGGGTAATGACTGTTTCTGAAAGGCGATATCTTCAAAAAAAATCCCACCGTATTTCGCATAGGTCAAATATTTGGGGTTTGCTTTGCAAAACCCTTGGAATCCGCACATGGTCTGTTATAGCCCAAACATTTGATCACTTTCACATGAGCCTTACCCTCCTCAAACCGCTATTAAATCTAATATTTATATCAATAAAGTTGAAAATCTCGTTGATTCGGTAAGATACGTGTGTTCAAAAACAAATCAAACCATAACCAACGAGGTGAGAATACAATGATACGACAAACAATACCTCCTTTTAAGGTAGAAATGACCGGAGACATGATAACCCCCCATGCAGGCTTAGCCTTAATGGGTGAATTTGCCGTAGGATTGAAATTACTGAAATCAGTCCCGATAAATCGGGATTTACCCAAGCCTAAAAGTGATGCTGGCTACAAGCCATCTGAATACATCTTCCCCGTCATCTTAATGCTCAATGGTGGTGGGAGAAGCCTGGAAGACACCCGCCAGATAAAAGACGATGAGGGACTGAGAGAGATTTTGCCATTAAAAAGGATACCCTCAACAGACGCTATTGGAGACTGGCTGAGGAGGATTAGGCAAAATGGGTGAGCGTTCGAAGATGAATTTAGAGAAGGCAATGATGCCCCTGCTGCAAGAAACCTTGAGTTTATAAAATACTGTGAAAGACAGATGCCTAAAGGTAAAATCAAGGCCTTAATAGCTGATAGCGCAGCATATCAGGCCGATATCATAAACGACTGTGAAAGTAAGGATATTAAAGTTTCCATAGGAGCCGATCTTGATGAGGCAGTGCTAAAGACTATAAGGGAAATACCTGATAATGATCGGAGTTCTTATAAGAGTGGATATAGTGCTGATACAGTTCACTCAATGAACAAAACAAAAGAGGCCTTTCGTCTTATTTATAAGCCTCAGGCTTATTGTGATACGAAGGCCCTATCAGAAAAATATCTTTTCTGAGCAAGACACCAGTGTAAAGCATACAGTGATAGCTAACAATAGAATAGAATCATCTGAACAGGTTATAAAGTTGATTGTATAGGGATAATAACCCAACTTAGGAGTAGCACTGAGCAAAATCCAGGAAAAGCCAATTATCTCTGACCACATCCAAAGGACATGGCTTAATCAGTTAGTCAGTAAAAAAATAGCTAACCAGCCTTTGAAGCAACAACTCCTAGATCAAAGGCCTTTAAATTCGACTCCAAAAATGTCTGTTTTGTTGTCTTAGATATTGTTTCCTTGAGTATACCCTCTTTCAAAGGAATAACTTTGCTGCCAATCAATGCCCCAAGCATCACCATATTGAGGGATAAAGGATTTCCAGCCTTTGCTGCCAACTCATCACCATCCAGAGCTATTAACAAGGAAACATTATCTCTGATTTGATCAATGGCCTCATCAATATCAGGATACACTCCCTGGCCTATTGCTACAGTAAAAGGAGGAAGAGGATGAATATTGGTGATAACCACTGTATCCTTGTTGCATTTATTCAATGCCCTCAATGTCTCTGATGGCTCGAAACCAATCAAAATATCTGCCTCACCCTTTGAAACAATCGGGCTACTTGCTCCCATAATAACGGATGACTCAACAATACCACCTCTCTGGGCCATTCCGTGAATCTCACTTACTACCGCAGGAATTCCAGCAGATATACAGGCCTCACCAAGAAGCCTTGATGCAAGAAGATTTCCCTGCCCTCCAACACCAACAAAGACTATTCGTTTTGTTTCCATAGTTATCTCCTTTGACAATCGACTATTTTCAATTTTTAGTCTTCACTTTTTTATTGGAAGAATAGCATTCTCAGGACAGATCTGTGCACACACAGCACAGCCAATACAAAGGTTTTCATTTATCATTGTCTTATTATCAGCAATATACATTGCCGGACATGCCAAAAGATTTATACAATCGAGATGTTTCGTGCATTTATCTTGATCGACATAGAATGGCCTCGCCTTTTTTGCTTTTTTAATTGCCCTGGCATAGAGAGGACAAATCTCTTTGGATATAATAACCGAGATTCCATCAAAATCTTTTGATGCCTGTGCCGCAGCAATGCTCTTTTTCACCTGAAGGGGATTAACTACTTGCACATGCTCCACGCCACAACCCCTTACTATCGATTCAATAGAAATCTGTTTGGTATCAACACCCAGAGGAATTGTATCTACACCAGGGTTAGGTTGCTGCCCTGTCATAGCAGTTGTGCCATTATCAAGGATTACCAGGGTAAAGTTATGGTTATTATGAACAGCATTTATCAGGGCTGGTATACCTGCATGGAAAAAGGTTGAATCCCCTATAAACGAAACGACCTCCTGATCCGTAGCCGCTGCAATACCACAGGAAGAGCCTACTGATCCACCCATACATATAACAATATCGGCCATGGATAGGGGAGGAAGCACACCCAAAGTATAGCAGCCAATATCAGAGGGGTACACCGCATCAGGACCATACACCTTCTTTATCGCATAATACATGGCCCTATGGGGACATCCAGCACAGAGATTGGGTGGCCTACCTGGAAGTTCAGGTAAACCGCTGACATCAACCATCGCTGGAGTGGTGTCAGGCACATTGAAATATGATGCAATAGTCTTACGGACCAACCCCGGATCGTACTCATACAGCCTTGTAAAAAGGCCATCCCCCTTTCCCTTAATAGGTATCCCTATTCCCTTTGATTGGGCTATCGACCTAATTTCGTTTTCCATTACTGGTTCAAGTTCTTCGACTATCAGAACTTTATCCACATTGCGAAGGAATTTCTCAATCATTTTTTCTGGCATAGGATAAGAAAAACCGAGCCTGAGGATAGCCACCTTATCGCCAATTCCAAGATCATTAATTGCATCCTGTACATAGTTCATGCTCACGCCATTGGTCACTATGCCCCATTTTCCATTGCCAACAAGCTCGTTATACTTGGAGTTCTCAGAGAGCAATAACGACTGATCATATTTTTCTAATAAGACCTTGTGCAGATTTCTGGAAACAGCAGGAATTGCCACAAGGTGAAAGGGGTCTTTCTTAAAGAAACCCTTGGATTGGATAGGCTTGATTGAACCAAATTTTACCGCCCCTCTGAGGTGATTAAGCCTGGTTGTAGTCCGTAGAATAACCGGTAATTTCAATTGCTCTGAAATATCAAATGCGGCAATAGTCATGTCCTTCATCTCCTGAGCATTTGTGGGCTCTATCATGGGGAGTCCTGACAATCGTGCATAGTACCTGTTATCCTGCTCATTCTGACTTGAAAACAAAAAAGGATCATCAGCATTTATCACAACCAAGCCCGCGTTTACGCCAAGATAGGCCATGGTCATGAGGGCATCAGAGGCAACATTCATCCCTACATGCTTCATGGTGCAAATGCTTCTTACACCTGAGATAGCGGCGCCTGCTGCAACTTCTAATGCCACCTTTTCGTTGGTGGAATACTCAAAATAGAATCCGGCGTCCCTGTACAGGGTAAAAAACGTATCTGGTATCTCAGAGGATGGCGTGCCTGGGTAACAGCTTGCAACACCAATACCTGCCTCAATAGCACCCCGTGCAATTGCCTCGTTACCTAATAACAACATCTCCTTGTCTGGCGAATCAATAAGTAGTTTATGCATATTTCGACCCATACTTAAGGTTAATATAATATAGCTACAATTTAGCTATTTTATAACTTTTACGAATCTATGCTGTCAAGAAGGAAATAAAACACTCTTTGCATTCTATTCCAAAAAAATAGATGTTTATTTAATCTTGAAACTCCCTTTTCCTTTTCCATAAATCTCTCGTAATTTTGGTTTCTCTATCTTGCCAGTGGGATTGCGGGGCACATCACTAAAAATTATCATTCGAGGCCTTTTATACCTTGGTAACGCCTGACAAAATTCATTTACTTCCTCTTCTGTCATATCCTTTCCTGATTTAACCTTGATGATAGCACATGCAATCTCACCAAGCCGCTCATCAGGTATACCGATAACAGCTGCATCCTGGATTTTATCGCTATTTGCGAGAAAATCTTCAATCTCAACTGGAAATATGTTTTCACCTCCAGTGATGATAACATCCTTTTTTCTATCCACGAGCCATATAAAACCATCCTCATCTATTCTGGCCATATCCCCAGTTAAAAGCCACCCATTAAAAAGGGCGCTGGCTGTTGCCTCAGGATTCTTATAATACTCTTTCATCACACCAGGCCCTTTTACCATAAGCTCACCAGGTTGTCCTTGAGCAACACTGTTACGGCTTTCATCCACCACCTGACATTCCCAATCAAAGCCAGGCACACCAATGGCCCCGACCTTGTGAATATTTTCTATTCCAAGGTGAACACAACCAGGCCCAGTGGTTTCACTTAAACCATAATTGGTATCATAGTCATGTTTGGGAAACACCTTTTTCCAGTTCTTTATTAAGCTTGGCGGAACTGGCTGGGCACCAATATGCATCAATCTCCACTGATTTAATGAATAATCAGCAAGTTTTGCATCCCCATTTTCTATTGCCATAAGAATATCCTGAGCCCATGGCACTAGCAGCCAGACAATAGTCACCTTCTCTTCTGATACAGCCTCCAAAATCCATTCGGGCCGTATCCCTTTAAGGATAACTGCCTTTGAGGCAACAATAAAACTACCAAACCAATGCATTTTCGCACCAGTATGATACAGGGGTGGAATTAATAAAAAATTATCCTTATGTGTTTGATTGTGGTGTCGATTCTCAATGATACAGGCGGCTTCAAGGTTTCTGTGGGTTAAAAGTATTGGCTTTGGTGTGCCCGTGGTGCCAGAGGTAAAATAAAGGCCTGCATCATCTTCAATTCCTATTTCAACATCAGGGTTTACAGGGGAGCTCTTTTCTAAAACATCCTCATATCTTTCTGCATAATCGGGCCTGACCTCATCTGGCCCCACAAAGATATAATCCTTTATAGTGAAAAGCTTCTCCTTACTCTCCGTAACTCTTTCTATAAATTCCTCTCCAAAAATCATCACCTTACCTTCAGCAATTCCAGCACATAATTTTATATCCCGGGCAGAAAATCTAAAATTCAATGGCACTGCCCAAGCTCCGGTCCTGAGAATTCCAAAATAGGCAGGGAGCCACTCAATACAGTTCATCATAAGATGAATAACTTTATCACCCTTTCGAATTCCCTTGGCTATCAGCGCATTTGCAAACCTGTTGGCCTGCTCATCAAATTCTTTCCATGTTATTTCTATTCTTCTGTCTTTTGCGGGCTCCCGTTCAATAAGGGCAACCTCATTTCCATACATCCTTGCATTCCGTGCTAATATCTCCCCTATAAGCATCTTTTGCCCTCCTAAATTAATTTTATTTCTTTTTTTCTTGACAAAAATATTATATAAAAATAAGTAATATAAAACCTTATCAATATAGCTATAAAACAGCTATACCACAATTATGTGTCAAAAAGTCAAGGCTATCTTTATGAGAAAAATCTCTACATGGCCAAAAAAATACTTTCCTGACAATCCTTTTAACATATGCAATCCTTTCCAAAATAATTATTTAAAAAATAAATACATCTATAAAAGCACAATCGTTACTCAAATATGGTTAAAGGGGTAAGATGTTACCCTTTATGGTTACCATTTTAGGCAGAATATTATTATAATTAATAATCTAAAAGAGGGGGAATGATTATGCGAAAGGTATTTATTGTAGCACTCATTGCAGGGTTTGTTTGTTTTTTCTTAGGCACCTTTGCATGGGCCAAACCAATAAAGGTAGGGGCGATAATCAACCTGACAGGGCCAGCATCTACCTGGGGTCAATTCCATGCCAAAGGTCATAAAGACTACTTCAGGTATGTAAATGAGGTAAAGGGAGGAGTTGGAGGTAATAAAATAGATCTGACTGTTGTTGATCATGCCTATAAAGTCCCTGAGGCCATCAAGTATGTCAAGAAGTTTTGCACCTCTAACAAGATGGATATTTTAGCCACATGGGATGCAGGTTCAGGCATAATGGCAAAACCAATTATCCAGAAATACAAAATACCCAACATTAATTATTCTACCTACCAGGGAATTCTCAAAGCTCCAGTTGATTATGCATATCTACCCTTTGGCAGCTATGTGATGGATTCCTACGCGGTTTTGGAATATATCCGCACCATTCATGAAGGAAAAGAAGCTCCCAAAGTGGGGCTCCTGACCTATAATAATGCCTATGGAAAGTCTATCCATGCCCCGAGTAAGGAATATGCTGCCAAACATGGCATAAACATCGTAGATATCGAGCAATTCCCTTCAAAGACCCTTGATCTCAACACCGAATGCCTGCGGCTTAAGAAAGCAGGAGCAGAATATATCTTCATGCAATGTCTTCCATCTGCTATCCTTATGGCCCTCAAATCCGCTGATAGAGTAAATTATGATGTCCCCTTCTTTGGAACCTGGACATCCACAGATCCAAATTTCTTTACAAGGGGCAAGGGGCTGATCAGAGATAGGATGCATATGGAGTTCCCAGGGGGACTTCCTGTTGACGGGACAGCCGGACTAAAGGTGATGGAAACAATGTGGAAACGGTATAAGACAGTAACCAAATTTGATGCCTCTTATTGGGAAGGTGTTGCCGTTGCCATGGTTATGGAAAAGGCATTTCAGAGGGCTCATGAAAAATTCGGGGAGATAGACAGTGAAACCATTAATGACGCCCTTGAGACATTCAGAGATGAGGATTTCGGCGGTGTTATACCTAATGTTACCTACACGAAAACTGACCATAGTGCCTCATTTACCGGAAGGATCGTGAAGATAAACGAAGATCAAACCTACACACCGCTTACTAACTTCTTTGTACCTGGAAAAGAAAGGGTTAAACTGTTAAAAAGGTAATAAATGAAGGCATTTAGAGGTCAACCAAGTATCTTCGCCTCCAGACAGCCTGAAGAAAACAGGGCTGAACTGGAGGTGAAGAACCTATCGTTACATTTTGGGGGTGTTGTAGCCCTTGATAATGTTGATGTATCAGTTCACACAGGGGAACTCTTGGCAATAATTGGCCCCAACGGTGCTGGGAAGACAAGTCTCCTCAATTGCATTACAGGGTATTATAGGCCACAAAAGGCTACAATGAGTTTTAATGGACAGGATATCTTTCACATGTCAACTCATCACCTTACAGGCCTGGGCATTGGAAGAACATTTCAAAACATTGAACTATTCCCAGGTATAAGTGTCCTTTCAAACATGCTCCTTGCCAGACATATCCACACCAAGTATGGTGTAGGGTTAGCCTCTATTTTTTCCCCATCGGTAAAAAAAGAAGAAATTAGTCACCGGCAGGTCTTAGAGGAACTTATCGATTTCCTTGAAATGCAAGCCATCAGAAAACAACCCGTTGGATCCCTGCCATATGGCTTACGGAAAAGGGTTGAACTAGGAAGGGCCCTGGCATTGGAACCAAAGCTATTGGTCCTGGATGAACCCTTTGCCGGAATGACCTTAGAAGAAAAAGAAGATATGGTGCGGTTTCTGATAGAGCTCAATGAGGGGTGGAAACAGACTATGATCCTCGTAGAACACGACATGTCAGTTGTGATGAGTATATCAAAAAAAGTTATGGTGCTGGATTTTGGAAAGAAAATAACAGAGGGTCCACCAGAAGAGGTTCAAAATCATCCTCAGGTAATCAAGGCCTATCTTGGAGATGCAGTGAAAATATAGTTTATAGTTTGCTTGGGGAGGATTGGGTTTGTTGAGTTTGTTGAGTGTAACTCAATGAACTCAATAAATACAACCAACCATAATACTATTAATTCCTTCAGGGGTTTTATATTGAGAAAGATAGAACGCTTAGATGAACATACCTTATCTACCCTTACTGACTATACGCTGCCACAGATGTTAGCCAAACAGGCCCAGGAATTAGGCTCACAAAGGGCTGCCATCAGGGAAAAAAATTTTGGTATCTGGCAGACCTATAATTGGAATGATTATCTCCAATATACAAAAAAGCTCGCCTTAGGTTTGGCATCCCTTGGGCTCAAAAGGGGTGAAAACATAGGTATTATCACTAATAATCACCCTGAATGGCTTTTTACTGAACTTGGGGCCCAGGCCCTCGGCGCAGTAACCTTAAATCTATTTACTACAGCAGTGGCCAAAGAGCTTGCATTTGGCCTCAATCGTGTGCAAGCAGCCTTTGTAATAGCTGAGGATCAAGAACAGGTAGACAAACTTTTAGAGGTAAAAGGAGAACTCTCCTTTGTTAGAAAGGTTATCTATATTGATCCAACCGGCATGAGGACCTATGCTGATAACCCATGGCTTATAAGCTTTCAGAAACTCTTAGAGCTTGGCATAGATTTTGATAAAAAATCACCACAGTACTTTACTGATGAATTACGCAAGGGAAAGCCGAATGAGGTAGCCTTAATGATCATGACATCGGGCACCACTGGCCTTCCAAAACTTGCTATGATTACACATGAAAATTTTACCGAGATGGCAAGAAAATGGCTTGAAACTGCCCCAATCGGGATTGGGGATAACTGGATCTCGATTACTCCACCAGCATGGATTGTCGACCAGATGTGGGGCATGGGCATAACACTGTCAGGTGGAATGATCATGAACTTCCCTGAGACAACAGAGACAGTTGTGGAAGACTTTAGGGATATTGGTCCAACCGTTATCATTACCGCCTCCTGGTTTTGGGAAAGTCTTGCCTCTAAGATCAGGGTAAAAATTAGTGATTCAAGTTTCATCAAGCGGTTTGCATATAAAACCTGTATGAAAATAGGTGGGGCGGTTGTTGATAGGGAGTCAGAGAAAATGGAAGTTCCTCTCTATTTAAAATTTCTCTACTGGATAGCATCTCGTATTATGTTCCGACCTCTTATGGACAGGACAGGGTGCCTGCAATTCAGAGGCGCCTACACCGGAGGACATCCTATCTCTCCTGATGTCATACGATTCTTCAGGGCCAACGGTATAAATTTAAAGCAATGTTATGGGCTTACTGAGTCAGGCGGTATATTTCAAGTTCAGCCAGATGATGAGGTCAAATTAGAAACCGTAGGGGTACCTCTACCACGAACAGAGGTAAAGATTGGTGAAGATCAAGAAGTCCTTGTCTTCACCAAATCAAACTTTTCCGGCTATTATCAAGACCCAGAGGAAACAGCAAAGTCACTCAGGGATGGCTGGCTCTATACAGGGGATGCTGGATATATAGATGATGATGGGCACCTTCTCATTATTGGAAGAAAGGCAGAGATAATGAAGACAAGAGAGGGTGAGGCCTTTTCCCCTGACTTTATTGAGACACGATTAAAATTTAGCCCATATATTAAGGAAGCAGTAATTTTTGGTGAAGGCCAGCCCTATATCACCGCCTTTATCAATCTTGATTTCGGAAATGTTGGCAACTGGGCAGAAGAAAGAAAGATAGCATATACCACATATACCGATCTTTCCCAGCAACCTGAAGTAGAGGAACTTATTGGTGAAGAAATAAGGCAGGTAAATACCCAGTTGCCGGAACCGATGCAACTGGTTCATTTTATTCTCCTTTATAAACTCCTTGATGCAGATGACGAGGAATTAACTCGGACAGGAAAGGTAAGAAGAAAATTTGTGTTTGAACAATACAAAGATTTGATCGATGCCATGTATTCGGATAAAAAAGAGTTAGAGGTTAAAGGTCAGGTAAAATATCAAGATGGAACAGTAAGCATTATTGAAACCACCGTGAAGATACTTAAAGTGTAACATATCATTAATCGTTATATGTTAAGACAACATAATTTCAGCCACAAGGATACTAAGACTCCAAGATTATTATATAATTCTTTGACTATCATCTTTAATAAGAGACATAATCATTTCTTCGTGCCTTTGTGACTTGGTGGCTGAACTTATAAAAAATAACTAATAACCAAAATACGGAGCCGTTTCATGGAATTTTTCTTTCAAATACTGATAAATGGCCTATCTATTGGTTTTCTTTATGCACTTGCTGCCCTGGGATTTGTCATGATTTTTAAATCCAGCAGTGTGCTTAACTTTGCCCACGGTGAATTAATGGCGATCGGAGCCTTTGTGTTCCTTGTGCTTTCAACCTGGGCAAAGCTTCCTATCTGGTTGGCTTTTTTAATAACTCTTGCGGGATCTTTCTCTCTTGGATTTATCATCGAGCGTTTCTTTCTGCGACCCTTGATTGGTGAGGCCCTCATTGAAGTTATCATGCTGACTGTTGGACTGGCTATCATGTTAAAAGGGTTGATGTTATTTATCTTTGGGGGAGATATACATAGCTATGTAGACTTTCTCCCACAAACACTTACCTTTCACTGGGGAGCCATCGAGGTTCCTGGAGTCTATGTTGCGACATTTATCGTAGGTCTGATTTTTCTTGGGCTATTTGGGTTTTTCTTTAAGTATTCTTCTCAGGGAATATATATGAGATCAGTGGCCGATAATCAGCCTGCTGCTATGGCCTTAGGTGTTCATGTAAGAAGGGTTTTTGCCATATCGTGGGCCATTGCGGCATTAGTATGCGCTATGAGTGGGATTGTTCTTGGTATTATCAATGGAATCAATGTGCACGAAGTCAGTGCAGTGGGCCTCAAGGTCTTTCCGGTGGTCATTCTCGGAGGACTTGATAGCATTGGTGGCGCCATCCTTGGCGGGATTATAATCGGCCTGCTTGAAACCTTTACCGGTGGGTATATCTCCAGTGGTCTCAGAGAAGTTATTCCGTATATTGTTCTCATCGTTATATTGATGATTAAACCGTATGGGCTGTTTGGCCTTGTAGAAATCGAAAGGGTTTAAGAAATGCGAAAACTGCAATTTCATCCCTGTGGTAATTTTAATGAAACCTATGAACGGGAGCTTACCATATTTGAAACAGACTATGGCAGGCTGTCCATGTTGATTGGACTCATTCTTCTCTTTGCAGTTATCCCCTTCATAACCAATGAATATGTTCTCTATGTTATAAATATAATTGGGATTTATGCCATTGCTGCTATCGGGCTGAACCTCCTCATTGGGTATACCGGCCAAATTAGTCTTGGTCACGGAGCCTTTTTTGGTGTAGGGGCTTACTCAGCTGCAATTCTGGCCACCAAGGCGGGTTTTCCTTTCCTGATTGCCGTCCCTCTTGCAGGTGTGATCACGGCCATTGTAGGCATGTTCTTTGGTCTTCCTTCGGCCAGGCTGAAGCATCTTTATCTGTGTATTGCCACCCTCGCGAGCCAGTTTATTCTTGAATACGTCTTTGTGCAATGGGAAAGCCTCACCGGAGGAGCAGAAGGTATCAGTATTCCTTCAGGTTCCCTTTTTGGGATTGATTTAGGCTCTGATCGAAATTTTTATTATGTAATATTTATCTGTTTAGCGGTCATGACCTGGATGGCAGTGAATCTCATCCGAACACGATACGGCAGGGCATTTATTGCTATCAGAGATAATGACCAGGCTGCCGAGGGAATGGGCATCCCTATTTTTCAATATAAGTTGCTATCATTTGCCATAAGCTCTTTTTATGCAGGGTTTGCTGGCGCACTTTATGCCTATTACATGATGAGCATAACCCCAGAGCCATTTAATTTATGGTTATCCATAGAATACATTGCCATGATCATCATCGGGGGGCTGGGCAGCATTCCTGGTTCTATTTTTGGCACTATTTTCATAATTGCATTAAATGAAACATTAAGCCTTGCTACCGAGTTTCTCATGAATGTAGGTGCTACCGGAATTGGTATTACCATAGCACCACTCAGGGAATTCGTATATGGATTGGCCATTATCTTATTTATCATCTTTGAACCAAAGGGTCTGGCTGAGGTATGGAGAATCGTGCGGTCAAGTTTTAGACTTTGGCCATTTTCATATTAAAGAAAGTTAGAAGTGCCTAAAGTTAAAAGTGAGCTAAAGTGATAGATAGGATTTTATTGAGATGCTCACTATTCAACCGCCAAATACATAAAAACTTTCAAATTTAAGCACATTAGCTTATAACTAAACTTACGACTTAGGTGCCTTTTATGGAAAATAATCTTCTACTACAAATTAACAATATCAGTGTTGTTTACTCAGATGTTATCCAGATTCTCAAGGCCGTTTCTTTAAACATTACAAAGAGTCAGATTGTCTCTTTACTCGGGAGTAATGGCGCAGGTAAGACTACTACGTTAAAGGCGATCTCAGGGATTCTTAAACCAGAGAATGGTAAGGTTACTGAGGGCACTATAAATTATGAAGGCCATAATATCCAGAACTCGGCACCAGAGATAGTCACCAGGCTGGGCATCATTCAGGTCATGGAAGGAAGACAGCCATTCAAATATCTTACGGTTGAAGAAAACCTCAGGGTAGGAACTGCTACCAGGTGGGGTAAGCCTTACAAGAAAGATTTGGAAATGGTGTACCATTATTTCCCCCCCCTTATAAAACGAAAAAATTCCCTTGCAGGATATTGCAGTGGAGGAGAGTTGCAAATGCTGGTAATGGGGAGGGCATTAATGGCGCAGCCACGGCTCTTGTTATTAGATGAACCTTCCCTGGGTCTGGCGCCCTTGCTTGTAAAAGAGATCTTTGAGATAATTAAAAGGATAAATCAAGAACAAAGCACAACCCTGATGTTGGTGGAACAAAATGCCAATATGGCCCTTCAGATTGCCGATTTTGGGTATGTAATGGAAAATGGAAAAATCGTTCTGGAAGGTGATGCAAAAGATCTGAGAGAAAATCCTGATGTTAAGGAATTTTATTTAGGAGTAGCTGCAACAGGGACGATTAAAACATACAAAGATGTTAAGTCCTACAAACGTAGGAAAAGATGGCTGTAAAAAATTTCTATTTTTAATTACTTACGAGTCCCGGAAGGGGACAATGTATAATTGTTAATCATCAATTAACAGCCCATCCACATCCCCTATTCTTATCTCATTTATCTTGATTTTTTCCTTTCGCTGACGTAACATCTCTGCCTTTAAAATAGGTAACAAATTGACGGTTTCCCCAATATATTTCACCGATATAGAGAGTTTGTTGTGTCCGCTGAAAAAGAGAATGGATTTTTTGCTTGATAGTAATTAAAAAAAGGTATAAATAAAGCAAACATTTAAAATTAATATTACTATTTAAAAAAGAATATTTTTTTTAATCAAGTCGTAAACAAGCGAACAAAAAGGAGGATTATTCGCATGCCAGAAATTAGTATGAAACTTCTATTAGAAGCTGGGGTTCATTTTGGACATCAGACCAGAAAATGGAACCCTAAAATGAAGCCTTACATTTTTGGAGCCAGAAACGGAATCTATATTATTGATCTGCAAAATACAGCTAAATTATTAAAAAAGGCTCATTCTTTTTTTGTGAGGACAGTATCAGAAGGTGGGAACGTCCTTTTTGTGGGCACAAAAAAACAGGCTCAAGATTCCATTGTAGAGGAAGCTGAACGATGCGGTATGTTTTATGTGTGCAATAGATGGCTGGGCGGCACACTCACTAATTTTCAAACCATGAAAAAAAGTATCAATAGACTCAAAGAGCTTGAAGAAATGAAAAAAGACGGAAGCATCAACCGCTATACAAAAAAAGAAATAATGAAAATGGAAAAAGAATTGATAAAATTAGAAAGAAACTTGGGCGGCATCAAAAATATGGACGAACCTCCATCAGCGCTTTTTCTTGTGGATACACAAAAGGAAAAAATTGCACTTAATGAAGGGAAAAGATTAGGAATTCCTCTGGCTGCCATTGTTGACACAAATGGGGACCCAGAAGACATTGATTTTGTGCTCCCTGGAAATGATGATGCTATAAGATCCATCAGGCTTTTAACCTCTATTATTGCTGATGCCTGCATTGAAGGCCATAAGGAGAGAGAGGAAAAATTAAGGGCTGAAGAGGAAGTTGAGATAAAGAGAAAAGCTGAATTAGAAGAAATTAAGGAAGAAGTAATTACGCCTACCAAAGAAAGTGAGGAAGGACCTGAAGTTATAGTAGTACCTAAGAAACATAAATCCGTTAAACCATCCAAGGCTAAAGAGCCTGAGAAAATTCAAACTCAAACGGAATAATAAACTTTCTTAGCACATACGGCCATTTATCCCGTGTTCACCTCATTAAATAGGTTCCCATCGGAAAATGTAACGGGGAAAATATAAGCAAATTATTTTTCAATAATACGCTATTGTTTCTTCACCTCGTTAAATAAATAGCTTACAAATGAAATCTCTTATGAGAGAACTTATTTAACGAGGCTTATAAAGGTAAATAAGCCTCAGATTTATAAAAAGGAGAAAGTACATTGGAAATATCAATTCAGTCGGTAAAAGAACTTAGAGAAAAGACAGGTGTAGGAATAATGGATTGCAAAAATGCCCTTCGAGAGGCAGCTGGAGATAATAACAAGGCTCTTGATATATTAAGAAAAAAGGGTATCGTAAAGTCCCAAAAACGAGAGGGCAGGACTGCTTCAGAAGGCCAAATTCAGTCTTATGTGCATATGGGAGGAAAAATTGGTGTTCTTGTAGAGGTAAATTGTGAAACTGATTTCAGCGCCAAAACAGAAGATTTTACAAATTTTTCAAAAAATTTGGCCATGCATATAGCAGCAACAAATCCAATTTCTATCTCTCCTGAAGATCTGTCCGCAGAGATAGTGGAAAAAGAGAAAGAAATATATAGTGATCAAGCTCTTCAATCAGGTAAGCCAGAAAAGGTTGTGGAAAAAATTGTTGAGGGAAAGTTAAAGAAATTTTTCTCCGAAGCCTGTCTCTTAAATCAAGCCTATGTAAAAGATCCTGATATAACTATTCAAGACCTTCTTAATGAGTTGAAGGCTAAAACTGGTGAAAATATTATTATCAAAAAATTCATCAGGTTTAAGTTAGGGGAAGTATAGGATTGAGAACAAGTTCTCTCGATGAAGAAAAGGAATAAAAAAACAGTACTATGCCAAAATCTCAAAGATCCACCCATTATAAAAGGATCCTATTAAAGTTAAGTGGCGAATCCCTGATGGGAGATAAAACCAGTGGTATAGATCCCCAGACTCTCAAGAATATTGCCTTTGATATCCATTCAACTCACGCGCTTGGTGTACAGATAGCCATTGTAATAGGTGGTGGTAATATTTTCAGGGGAATAAAATCCTCTGAATATAGCATTGAAAGGGTAACATCTGATTATATGGGAATGTTGGGTACTATTATAAATGCACTTGCCTTAAATGAAGCTTTAAACCAAGTTGGTTCTCCATCTACGGTTATGACCGCGCTAGAAATAGAAAGAGTGGCAGAATCCTATACCCGGGAAAGGGCGCTGAGATATTTAGATCAAGGAAAGATTGTGATTTTTGGAGGAGGCACTGGAAATCCTTACTTCACTACAGATACTGCTGCCACCTTACGGGCTATGGAAATCAATGCTCAAGCTATTCTTAAGGCTACTCAAGTCGATGGTGTATATAATCAGGATCCATCCAAAGAGCCAAATGCTAAGCTATTTAGCACAATTAGTTATGAGGAAGTATTAAAAAATAAGCTGAGGGTAATTGACTTAACCGCCATATCTATGGCTATGGAACAGCAAGTCCCTATTATTGTTTTTAATATAGGCAGAAAAGGAAATATCAAGAAAATTGTCGCTGGTCATAAGGTGGGAACCCTAATAGCAGGAGAAAGCAATGAAGGATGAGATCTTATCAGAGACGCGCCAAAAAATGGAAAAAACCGCTGAGTCCCTGAATCAAGAATTCAAAAAGATGAGAACAGGGAGGGCTTCGGTCTCTATTCTTGAGGGTATAAAAGCTGAATGCTATGGAACCCAAATGCGCTTAAATCAAATATCCTCTATTAGCATTCCGGAAAGCAGACTCTTAACTATCCAGCCCTGGGATCAATCCATCATAGGCAATATTGAGAAAAGCATACTGAAATCCGCACTTGGCCTCACACCTGTGAATGATGGAAAACTGATTAGGATCTCAATACCTCCATTAACAGAGGAGAGGAGAAAAGAGCTTGCGAAAATGGCCAAAAAAATGGCCGAAGAGAGTAAGGTGAGCATAAGAAACCAGCGCCGCGAGGCAAACGAGGAGTTAAAAGAGTTAAAAAAGGAAATCGAAATATCAGAAGACGAGATGTATACATATCAGGATAAAGTACAAAAAATCACTGATAAATTCATTGAAAAAATAGATGAAATCAGAAAAGAAAAAGAGCAGGAAATACTCGAATTTTGATTCTCACTATCTTTAAAATCATTTCATTATCCTCTCACATTCTTACTATAAGCCCCACAAATGGAACAATTAAACCCAGATAAATTACCTCAGCATGTGGCTATTATAATGGATGGTAACGGCCGATGGGCAAAAAGAAGAGGCCTTACCAGGATTGTCGGCCATCAAAAAGGCATAGAATCTGTAAAGGATGTTGTCAAAATGAGTAGGGAATTAGGCATAAAATGGCTCACTCTCTATGCCTTTAGCGAAGAAAATTGGAAAAGACCTCGATATGAAATCAAGGCCTTGATGAATCTTCTAACCCGCTATCTTACGACTGAATCAAAGGAAATGCTCGATAATGGGATCAGGCTATTATCAATTGGGCAAACAGAAAAACTTCCACCAGAGGTTCAAAAAACCCTGTGGCAAACAATAGAAAAAACCGCACACAATAAAGAGATGAACCTCACCCTTGCCTTGAGCTATGGAGGAAGACAGGAAATAGTATGGGCTGTAAAAAATATGCTAAAAGACGTAGAAAAGGCTACATTAAATGTCAAGCAGATTACAGAAGAACGTTTATCTCACTATCTTTATACCTCTAATGTCCCAGACCCAGATTTACTTATACGAACAAGTGGGGAATATAGAATAAGTAACTTTCTTTTGTGGCAAATAGCCTATACAGAGATTTTTATTAGCCCTATCCTATGGCCAGATTTCCACAGGGAGCGATACATGGAAGCCCTTCTTGATTACCAGAAACGTGAAAGACGTTTCGGGTCTACTGGAGAACAGATAACTCCACCTAAAAAAAAGGATGAAATATGACAACGCATATGAAGAGGATAATAACAGCCTTCATAGCGATCCTTTTTCTTATTGGAGTCATACGGTATGCCCCTTTATGGGTCTTTATCATTTTAATTCTGTTTGTGGCATTAATAAGTTTAAACGAATTTTATGCACTAATAAAGCCTAAGATAGCGGATAAAATTGTCTTCTTTAATCATGTCTTAACCGCAATCCTTTTTTTTTCTATCCTCCCTAATAATCATCGCTCTATTGCATTATTTCCCTTTTTTGTTATTGTTCCGTTCGCCTTTTTATTATTCACCTATCCGAAAAGTCACCACAAAATCGGTGATATTGCCAACGTAATTATGGGCCCCTTTTATATCTGTCTCCCTTTGGTCCTTCTTGCAATAATCGCGAGACTTCCTCAGGGCCGCATGTGGATCTTTTTCATCCTGGTTGTTATTTTTGCTGGTGACACTGGTTCCTTCTATTGTGGAAAATTTTTTGGAAAACATAAATTAACCCAGATCAGCCCTGGAAAGACCTGGGAAGGCACAATAGGAGGCTTGATAGCAAATATCGCATGTGCTGGTCTATTTGGTTATGCATTCTTTCCTTCTTTGTCTATAATCTCTATTATGATAGTAGGTATCGTACTAGGAATCAGTGGACAGATTGGCGACTTGGCAGAATCTATGCTAAAAAGAATATCAAATAAAAAGGACAGCGGTACAATTTTACCGGGACATGGAGGGATGCTCGACAGAATAGATAGTCTCCTTTTTGCAGTCCCAGTTCTGTACGTATATTTAAACATCTAGTGTCTGTTGGTCATCGCCCGTTATACGTCGGAAGACAATGAACGGGATGTAAATTGTTAATTGAGGAATTTGCTTTAATTAACTTTAATGTTCTCGTAAAAAGCCCTTTTACGAGTGAGTCAACTTTAACTCAATGAAGGTTGTCTATTGTCCTTTGCAACAAACAACTGACCACTGACAAACTATTTCCTAAGGAGCTATTTTCTTTGAAAAATATATGCCTGCTGGGCTCTACTGGTTC
>CAZBBQ010000003.1:0-7472 GCA_964489745.1 uncultured Desulfobacteraceae bacterium | reverse complement strand
CTAAGGAGCTATTTTCTTTGAAAAATATATGCCTGCTGGGCTCTACTGGTTCTATAGGGACGAATGCACTCACAGTTATTAGAAATAATCCAGACAGATACCGGATTATTGCACTCGGTGGAGGAAGAAATATAGACCTTCTCCTTAACCAAATAAAGGAATTTAAACCACTTTTTGCAGTAGTTATTAATTCCCATCTCGCCAAAGAGCTAAAAAGCAAACTAAATAATGCCACAAACATAGAAATACTCTATGGTACCAAAGGCTATAGTGAAATTGCCTCCCTTTCAGATGTAAATATAGCTATAGCAGCAATGACAGGATCCGCCGGTCTGGTTCCAACATTTTCCGCTATCACCGCTGGAAAAGACGTGGCATTAGCCAATAAAGAAACATTGGTAATGGCAGGATCTTTGCTGATAAACGAATCAAAAAAGGCGGGTGTAAATATATTTCCTATTGACAGTGAGCACAGTGCAATACAGCAATCTATCCAAGGACATAGCAGAGAAGATCTGAAAAAAATCATCCTAACGGGCTCTGGAGGTCCATTTAAAGATTCCCCTATAGAAAAATTATCTACGGTTACCCCACAAGAGGCATTAAAACATCCAACATGGAAAATGGGTCACAAAATAAGTATAGATTCAGCAACTATGATGAATAAGGGAATGGAGGCAATCGAAGCAAAATGGCTTTTTGGTGTAGAGATGGATCAAATAGAAATCCTTCTTCACCCCCAAAGTATTATCCATTCCATGGTTGAGTATATGGATGGCTCTATCATCGCACAGCTGGCCCCTACAGACATGAAAATACCAATATCCTATGCCCTCTCTTACCCTCGGCATCTTAATGTCGAGCTGCCGTCATTAGACCTTATAGATATAAAAACATTAAGTTTTGAAAGACCTGACCAAAAAATATTTAGATGTCTATACCTCGCCCTTGCTGCAGGAAAAATAGGAGAAAGCATGCCAGCCGTATTAAATGGAGCCAATGAAATCGCTGTTAACGCCTTTCTGGAAGGAAAAATAGGTTTTTTGGAAATTCCTCAACTTATTGAAAAAACAATGGAGAAACACAAAATCTTCCCCTTAAATAGCATTGGGCAAGCAATTGAGGCAGATCAATGGGCTAGAGCAAGGGCAAAAGAAATCCTGAGAGAGATGATGAGAAAATAAACGCTGGAAATTTCAGCAACTATTTGATATTAAATAATATATTATGCTTTTTAATTATCGTAACAATTTAGCTCTTTTAAATTTGAAGCAGTGTAAAATTTTCACCCTGTTAAATTTCTTACAGGAGCCCTCCTTAACAGGGCAGGTTAGATTTCAAATAATTCTCTTTTTTATTGTTTTACACATGTGATAATGGAGTCTTGGCGCAATGGAATGTGTAAAAAGAAAATGTCTTTTGATCCAATACCCTGTCATTGCAATTGCAAAGCAAAGCGGAGCGAAGTTTAAATTATGAGCACCGTGTTATATTATATAATTCCATTTATCGTCGTGCTTGGTGTCTTGATCTTTTTCCACGAGTTAGGACATTTTCTGATTGCCAAATTATGCAATGTGAAGGTCCTTAAGTTTTCCCTCGGCTTTGGTCCTAAAGTTATGGGGAAAAAAATGGGAGAAACTGAATATATCATCTCAGCCTTTCCTCTCGGCGGTTACGTTAAGATGTTAGGAGAAGAGAATGATGAAGAAACAATCCCGGAAGAGTCACACAGATCTTTCTCTAAACAGCCTGTAGTAGCCAGAATTGCTATTGCAGCAGCTGGTCCTATCTTTAACTTTATCTTAGCCTTCATTCTTTTTAGTGGCATTTTCCTGATATCAGGCTACCCTATCATGATCCCTGAAGTTGGCCAAGTAAGGCCCGACTCCCCTGCTGATAAATCCAGAATAGTAAAAGGTGATATTATCGAATATATTGATGGCAAAAAAATAAATAAATGGGGTGATATAAAAAAATTCATAGAAAAGAGTCCTCGCAAGGACCTCCACATGGAAATCATAAGAGGCAATAAAAGGATATCAACAATCGTTTCTCCTAAAGAGGAAATTATTAAAAACATTTTTGGCGAAGAGATTAAATCACCACTGATAGGAATTGTAGCCAGTGGAAACATCAAGGAATTACAGGTAGGTCCCTTTCAAGCACTTGTGGAAGGTGGTAAAAAGACTTGGGAATTAACAGAACTCACAGTCCTGACAGTTGTAAAGCTATTTCAAGGTGTTATTCCCCTTAAAACACTTGGCGGTCCTATCATGATCGGACAGTTAACAGGGGATATCGCAAGAGAAAATCTAAGCTATCTCCTCCCTTTTATGGCTGTTATAAGCATTAATCTCGCTATACTAAACCTTCTTCCAGTACCAGTTCTCGATGGTGGTCTCATACTTTTATTTCTAATAGAAATTGTAATAAGGAGACCTTTAAGTATTAAAAAGAGGGAGATGGCTCAGAAGATAGGTCTTTTCCTGCTCATCCTTCTAATGGTCATCGTTTTTTACAACGATCTAGTAAGAATAATTACCAAATAAATGTAGCATCTTGAATCTACTTTCAATAAATACCTCAACCAAGCAGTATAGTATAGCAGTAATGAAGGATGAAATTGTTTCAGGTGAATGTATTCTCCCTTCAAGCCCAAATCACTTCAGCAATCTCATGCCCTCCATCGATGACCTGCTTGTTAAGGTTGGACTTGTGGTTCAAAACATAGAAGGATTAATCATTGCCTTGGGGCCAGGGAGCTTTACTGGGATTAGAATAGGTCTATCTGTTGCAAAAGGATTCTCCGAATGCCTAAATATACCAATAATTGGTATCCACACCTTAGTGGCCATGGCCAGCCAACTCCCTTACTTAAAGGAAGATATCTGCTCTCTTGTAACGTCACGAAAAGGAGAGGTGTTTACCGCCATCTTTAAGTGGAATGCTCATGGCTATTTATTAAGGTGTAAAGAAGACACGTGTCTAAAGATTAATGACCTTAGTTCAATAATTGAAAACAAAACAATTTTTATCGGAAATGACTTTAGTAATCAAGGACCAATTGTACAACAACAATTTGGGGAAAACCAGATATTAGCGCCTGCAAACTTGTGGAACCTTAAGGCCTCATCTTTGGGTATTCTGGGATTAAAAAAACTTCAAAAAAGTGGTCCAGACAATGTAGACGAACTTGTACCCATTTATTTCAGAGGGGCAGATATTCGCATACCAAAGAAAGTGACCTAAAGACAAAAAGCATAGGTTTTTTCGTGATCGTTTATGGGCCCCCGATGAAATAGGAATACTGGACCGCCATAAGTCTGGTGGACAGAGATTACTGAAAAAACATACCTGTCCCGATATAATCTGGAACGATGTAAACGACTACATTAAATGTAATATTGACAAATACGTAAATTTATATTAAACGCTACAATCAAAAAGAGCATGTAATTTCACAGGGATTTGATTAATTGAACCACAAAAAAATAAATAATAAGCTACCAGTTGCCTGGGAAGGAATTCCTTTTATACTTATTGGAATAGTATTGACATCTATACTTTTTATTCTTAATTGGAAATTATTAGCTATTCCTATGACTGTGGCGACTTTGTTCACTATCTACTTTTTTCGAGATCCAGAGAGAACACATGTAGATGACGAAAGGGCAATTTTTACGCCAGCAGACGGAACAGTACTATCAATTGAAAATCTACATAATGGAGACTATCGGCTGAAAGATAATGCAATAAAGATAAGTATATTCATGTCTTTATTTAATGCCCATATAAACAGGGTCCCCATTAAAGGAAAAATTGCCCAATTATCCTACCACCCTGGAAAATTTTTTTCAGCTAATAGAGATAAGGCATCTGTCTACAATGAACATAATATTGTAACGTTAGAAACAGATAATAAGAAAAAGATTATCTTTGTCCAAATCGCCGGTTTTGTTGCCAGAAGAATTGCCTGTTGGATTAAAAAAGGAGATTATGTAGAAACAGGTCAGAGGTTTGGGCTTATCAGATTCGGCTCACGGCTTGAAGTATATCTTCCCCCTGATTGCGAAATCAAGGTTAAAAAAGGTGAGAAAGTTAAGGCTAGTCAATCGATTATAGGGTATCTTAATGAGACTGAAAACAAAAAATAGATCAAAAAAGAGGAATAAAAAAGGAATATACATTCTTCCAAACCTATTCACCTCCTGTAGCCTATTTGGGGGGTTCTACGCCATCATTGCCGCTATCCAAGGCAGATATGAGGCCGCAGCCATTGCTATCCTTATCTCAGCCATATTCGATGGATTAGATGGGAAAATTGCTCGCTTTACACATACAACCAGTCAATTTGGCACCGAGTATGATTCTCTGTCAGACCTCGTTGCATTTGGTGTTGCTCCTGGATTGCTGGCCTTTGAGTGGTCGCTTAAATCATTTGGAAGATTTGGCTGGCTGGCTGTCTTTCTGTATGTTATCTGCGGCGCCTTAAGACTTGCCAGGTTCAACATTCAAAAAAACAATCTTGAGTCTGACCACTTCAAAGGATTACCTATCCCCGGAGCAGCTATCCTTATTGCGACCTTTGTGCTTTTTATAAATTCCTTAGATGGTTTTACCGAAAACAAACATATTGTTATCATAAGCACTATCTATTCTCTATCATTTCTTATGGTCAGCACAATTGATTATCTTAGTTTTAAAGAGCTTGAGCTTTTTAAGAAAAAACCCTTTAATGTTCTGGTAGCCACCATACTGCTTTTTATTGTTGTGGCGTATAAGCCAGCTTTTATGTTATTCCTTTTCTCTGCTATGTATGTGATCTCAGGTCCTTGTATAGCGCTCTATCATCTCACTCATAGATCTACAAAGAGAGCTCATTCTGTGATTGATCTCTCTCTCGAGAAAAGTGAAAAGCGTATAAAAAACGAATTATGAAAATGTGGCTCTTGTCAGTAAATTGTTGCCCTCAGACTTACATTAACTTTTTTTACCTACTAATAACTTAAAAAATCATGAGAATAACTGGCGGTATGATCAGGGGCCGCCGGCTGGCAAACGTCAAAGGAGTTACTATACGGCCTACTTCAGATAGAGTGAGAGGTTCTATATTTGACATATTGGGCCAGACATTAACTGATCTTAGAATATTAGATCTATTTGCTGGCACAGGTAGTTTGGGGATAGAATCCCTAAGCAGGGGAGCCAAAAACGCTATGTTTGTAGATAACTCACACAGAGCCCTTGCTATAATAAAAAATAACCTCGTTACGTGCGGCTATGAAGAGTTTTCAATGGTTATAAAAGCGAAATTGCCGAATGGCTTACCCCATATTCAGGATTTTGGGTGTGGTCAATTCGATGTAGTATTTATAGATCCTCCATATGGAAAAGGATACATTTGGCCCACGATTCATACATTACTCAATAAAAAACTATTAGCGGAAGATAGCAGAATAGTTGTTGAATCATCAAAAAATGCCACTGATCCATTTCCTATCGATTTCTATAACCTTCAGCTAAAACTAACGAAATCGTATGGCTCAACAGTCATAAATATTTACTCCAATTATAAGGAAATGTGAAATGGGCAAAATGGCCGTATATCCCGGCTCGTTTGATCCTATAACAAACGGTCATCTCAGTATCGTGAGAAGGGCTCTTACCATGTTTGATTCTATTACCATTGCCGTTTCTTCCAATTCCATGAAAAATGCTCTTTTTACATTGGATGAGAGGGTACATCTTATACAGGAATCAATTAAAAATGATAAAAGGATTTTTGTTGACTCCTTTAATGGTTTACTTGTTGACTACGTGGAAGGCAAAAAAACCAATATAATTTTAAGAGGAATGAGAGCCCTCTCAGATTTTGAGTATGAATTTCAGATGTCATTAATGAACAGGAAGTTAAATAACAATATACAAACAATTTTCATGATGACTGACTACAAATGGCTCTATACTAGCTCTACTATAATAAAAGAGGCAGCCAGTTATGGGGGGGCTGTTGGTGGTCTTGTCCCTGATGTTGTCTGCCAGAAACTAAAAGAAAAGTTTGGCTTTCAATAATAAAGAATCCACATCCAGAGGATGTGGTTTTACAAATTAATACAAACCAGAAAATCAAGGAGGAATACTGCATGACCTTAACCAAAGAAAAAATTATAGATACTATTTACAATCAGGTGGGTCTAAGCAAAAACCAATCAAGAAAGGTTGTAGAAGGTTTGTTAGAAATAATCAAGCAAACACTTACAAAAAAAGAAAATCTTCTCATAAGTGGCTTCGGGAAATTCATTGTCAAAGATAAAGCAGCTCGAAAAGGAAGAAATCCTCAAACCACAGAAGACCTGAGGTTACGAGCAAGAAAAGTTGTTGTGTTTCGGACCTCTGGTGTTCTCCGAAAAAAAATCAATCATAAGGGCTAAATCGCTACAATAAAAGTCTCTGAAAATCCAAGATATTTCAATTTATCAACCATTTTATTGGCCTCGGTTAAATCATTGGAAAGTGATACCCTCACCCTGTAAAGAGTTTTTTCTTGAGGCGACACATACGTTGTGATTGTAACATAGTGAAAGATAACTCTAAGACGATCTCCTAATCTTATTGCATTATCTTTATTTTCAAAGGCGCCAACCTGTATAGAAAATTTTCCTTTTCTGAAATCCGCTGCCTCTACGAGTGGCACATAGCCATTACCTGATTTCATCCGTCCAATCTTCCTTGATAAGGCTGCCAGACGTACTTTTGCTACTCCTGGGCCAGCCAATCCTATCTGTCTACCAGCGCCATACGATAGATCAATAATCCTCCCTGTAACAAAAGGGCCTCTATCGTTAATTCGCACGATAACCTCTTTTCGGTTCGATAAGTTTTCCACCCTTACATATGTTCCAAAAGGTAATGTTTTATGTGCGGCAGTCTTACTATACATATTATAAATCTCACCATTAGAAGTTTTCTTTCCATGAAAATCCTTTCCATACCATGAAGCCATGCCTTTCTGAACAAACCCCTCTCCACTCAGAAGAGGATAATAGGCTACCCCGTTTACCGAATATGATTTAGGTACACGGCCATCCATTGTTTTTGGCAATACTATAGCCTGTTTTTTATAACTGCTAACTCGTATCTTTTCTTTACTACCAGCGCAGCCAAAAAAAATAACTATAATAAAAAGTAAAGCAACAAATCTTCTCATGATTCACTGGATAGTTTATATCTCGATAAATCGCATTTACCTATTTCATAAAATTTTAGCTCTTTTAAATTACCTGGTCAATAAGCATTGGGATGTCTTTTTTTACCCGCCAGAATGCCAGCGGCTTAACTTCATGCCATTAAAGTTATGGACTTAATGAGAAGCACGTGTATATCTTTTTTTATCTATGCCCTTAAACACAGGGTTTCATAGGATCCCGATAATCGGGATGTAGAGCAACTCGGCCTTATCCGCTTATGCG
>CAZBBQ010000002.1:0-30584 GCA_964489745.1 uncultured Desulfobacteraceae bacterium | reverse complement strand
AAACCACCTCGATACCCTTGAAATTAGCTGCTTCCAAGAGGGTTCTTAATTCCTTTGCGGTAAATTCTCGATTATGCCGTTCTGGATAAAACGATAGTCCCTTGTAAAAGACAGGAGTTGAGTACAAGTAGTGTTTTTCGTAATCATAGGTAATATGCTTACCTCGGATCATGCGGCTGCGGTTTCGAAAGCACACTGCATTGGGCACATCTATTTCTATTATGCCGCCCTGTTTCAAAACTCTGTTTATTTCATTCATGGCATACAGATGAGAATGGGTAAAATGCTCCAACACCTGACAGCAAACCACAGCGTCAAAAAAATCGTGTGTAAAAGGAATGGGATCTACTTCCACATTGCAGATCTTAAATTGAATCGGTTTTTGTTGATAAACATATGAATATTTGGCAGTACTGTCAAAAATATCCAACGCATAGCATTCGTGTCCTAACTCACTTAAAAGCGAAGACAACACGCCATGACCAGCGCCCACATCCAGAACTCTTTTTGCATACCTGAGCTTGCTGGCGATGATAACAAAGCGGTCTATGCTGCCTTTGAATAAATCGTCAAGCTGAGGATTTTGTAAATTATAAAGGCGGTACTGACTTCGCAGGAAAAGCGCCTTGCGGTATATTTGTTTTTTTGAAAGGTCATGAACTGGATTATTCTTCAATATCATATGCATAGACTTACAGACATTTCCGTTTCTCGATTAAATAATCAAACAACTTATAGCTTTTCCAAGGATGGTTTTCCTCAGGGAAACAATCATATTATTTGGGAAATATAGAAATTGGCATCAGCTGTGTAATTTAACAATTGTATCCTCTTAACCATTTATTAATTGAATAAAATTGATATTATAAAAATGGTATTTAGGCAAGAGGAGATTTTATCATGGTGGTATAAGAGTTAATAACTTTTTCAAAATGTTTGCTGCCTTTTCTTATTTCAATGTTATGTCTGGTGGTTTAAAGGGTGTTTTGAAAAGAAAGAAATCCATCTTTTAGTCTTTTTATGATGGTATTGAATAATTAATAGGCAGTCAATTAAAATTGGAAATCATCTTCTACTGCTTTTTGGTATCATTTTTTAACATCCTTTTCACTTTATCCAATAATAAGAATATGCTATATTTTAAACCCTTAAAAATTGTTCATACAGAAAATTAATTGAGAGAGGATGAATTTAAAATTATCTCATGTTATTAGAATACTTAACAGTTTGCTATGATTAAAGAATAATGGAAGGCTGATATGACAAATATTGATAAGAGTTATTTGAACAAGGGAATCGATAATTTCGGAAAATCAATGATACTTGTTATCGGCGATATAATGTTAGATAAATTTATATGGGGAAATGTCTCAAGAATCTCCCCAGAAGCACCTGTGCCTGTAGTTGAGGTTGAGCATGAAACCGTCATGTTAGGCGGTGCTACCAATGTTGTGAATAATCTCGTCTCTCTAGGTGGAAGTGTGATG
The DNA here is from genome assembly GCA_964489745.1 of uncultured Desulfobacteraceae bacterium. GTDB lineage: Bacteria > Desulfobacterota > DSM-4660 > Desulfatiglandales > B25-G16 > B33-G16. The sequence goes on along the minus strand of CAZBBQ010000002.1, from coordinate 29,097 downwards.
ATGTGTGGAGTTGTGGGAAATGACCCCACAGGAAAAGAGATAATTTCAAGATTAGATGAATTAAATGTTGATACTGGTGGTATTGCTATAGAAGTTGATAGACCTACGAGTGTGAAAACAAGGATAATAGCCCATGACCAACAGGTTGTCAGGTACGATCGAGAAAAAACAATATCCCTAAAGCCAAAGACTATCAAAGGCATTCTAGATTTTATTAATGAAAAAAAGGGAAATCTCTCTGCACTTATAGTTTCTGATTATGGGAAGGGTGTTATCTCCCGTCAGCTTATGGATGGTCTAAAAAGCATAATCTCGGATTGTGATTTTCCGGTAACAGTAGATCCGAATGTTAAGAATTTTTCGCTCTATAAAGATGTAACTGTAATCACACCCAATCATAATCAGGCAGGAGAAATAGCAGGCATAGAAATCATTAATGAAGAGAACCTGAAGAAGGTTGGAAAAAAATTATTAAATAATAAGAAATGTAAAGCCTTGTTAATAACCAGGGGTAAGGATGGTATGACCCTTTTTGAACAAGAGGGTAGGGTAACACATATTAAATCAATAGCAAGAAAAGTCTATGACGTGACTGGCGCTGGAGACACAGTTATTGCTACGCTTACGCTTGGAATAGCTGGCGGCCTTGATCTAAAATCTGCAGCCTATCTATCTAATCTTTCAGGAGGTATAGTGGTTGGCGAGATCGGAACATCAACAGTAAAGATCGATAACCTTAAAGAGTTGATTAACTCTCGTTTATAACATTTATTGACCGACGTTTATTGTCTTTTTTTAACCAACTAAGAAATGCTGTCAAATAACCACTGAAATTGCCAATGAGTATTCCTCAGAATGAAAAAAAGGTAAAAATGATAAGCAGTCTCTTTTCTCGAGAAGAGGAATTTATAGAGAATGTTATTATACAGATGGAAGCGTTTTTTGGTCCAACTGATTGGATAAGTAAAAAATTTATTTTTGACAGAACACGATATTATGAAAAAGAGATGGGATGGCCTCTTTATAGACGATTTATATCTTTTTCCAAGCTGATCAGCTCAAATTCTATTGCAGATATAAAGTTGACGACTAATAAAATTGAAAATGAGCATCGTTTTGATAAAAAAAGGCGGATTAATATTGATCCAGGTTATATATCTTTAGAAAGGTTGGTTCTTGCTACCGGTAAAAATTATAGCCATAGAATTTATTTAAAAAAAGGAATATATTTAGACCTTACACTTGTTTTTCATGCCGGCACCTTTAATCCTTTGGTATGGACATATCCTGATTACAAAGATGAAGAGACCATTGGTTGTTTTAATATGATAAGAAATAATTATTTACAACACTTAAGAGAACAGGAGCAATAGACAGATAATTATGCTTAAAAGTATGACTGCATATGGCAGCGCTGAGTCCTTAAAAGATAGCCTTGAATTTATTGTAGAAATTAGGTCGGGAAATTATCGGTACAGAGAAATTGTTCTTAGACTTTCCCATAGCTTGCAACCATTTGAGGAAAAAGTCAGGTCTGTAGTGGCTTCTACGGTTAAGAGAGGTAGAATTGAAGTTTCCATTCAAATTAAAGATAATGGCAATAAAAATTTAAAGCTTGAATTAAACATGCCATTGGTAAAGGCTTATATTCAGATTTTCAAAGAGCTAAATAAGGAACTTGAGTGTGAGCAACGTATTGATCCATCTTTTTTCTCTCATTTAAAGGATATTATTATTACCAAACAAGATAGTATTGATTTGGAAAATGTGTGGCCAAATTTAGAGGATGTTATTAATACAGCCTTGCGCTCAATGGAATCCATGAGAATAAATGAAGGCATGGCTTTAGAGAAAGATTTTTTAGAACGATTAAATAGGATCACGAAATATATCGATGAGATACGAAGTAGGACCACACTGATAGTTGAAAGTTACAAAGATAGATTAATGCAAAAGATTAATAATATAATAAAACCTGTTGAAATAAATGAGGATCGGATTATACAAGAAGTAGCTTTGATGGCAGATAGGTCTGACATTACAGAAGAGCTTATTAGGGTAGAAAGTCACATAGAGCAGTTTAGGAATTTCATAAATCAGGATGATGCGATCGGAAGAAGACTGGATTTTTTATTGCAGGAGATAAATAGAGAAGTTAATACAATGGGGTCTAAGGCGTCGGATTCTTTAGTTTCCCAGCTCGCAGTAGAAATTAAGGCTGAATTAGAAAAATTGAGAGAGCAGATTCAAAATGTGGAATAGGCGCTTCAGATCGTTTAAATATAGGAGATAACACATATGGATCCAACTCTACTTAATATTGGGTTTGGAAATTTCATTATATCAAGAAGGGTGATAGCCATTATCTCACCATCCTCTGCACCGGTTAGACGGCTTCGTGAAGAGGCAAGAGATGATAAAAGGCTTGTTGACGCAACTCAAGGTAGACGAACACGATCAGTAATTATAACAGATAGCAATCATGTGATACTGTCTGCTATTCAATCTGAGACAATAGCACAAAGATTTGCTCCAGACGGCACAATACGGGGTGAGGATTTGCTATAGGTTTCAATGTAACAAATTAAGGGTTACCAATAAAGAGATATGAAAGAAAAAGGACAAATCTTTGTAATAACCGCTCCCTCAGGAGCTGGAAAAACCACAATAATAAAGAATATATTAGAAAAAGATGTGGGAGAAATTGGCTATTCCATTTCTCATACTACACGAAAGCCGAGAAAAGGTGAATCCCACGGGTTGCATTATTACTTTGTTGGCAGAGAAAATTTTGAAAAAATGATCGATGCTCATGAATTTATTGAATGGGCTGTTGTCTATGATTACCTATATGGCACTTCTATTTCAAGCGTAAACCGTGAATTATCCTCAGGAAAAGATCTTTTGATGGATGTTGATATTCAAGGGTCTCAAGAGATAAAAAGGCAATTTCCTGATTCATTGTCAATATTTATTCTCCCTCCATCACTCGACATTCTTAAAGAAAGACTACAAAAAAGATCACCGAATGAAAAAATGAACATAGACCTGCGGCTAAAAAAGGCATCGGAAGAAATTAAGAGATGCCGAGATTACGATTTCATTATTATTAATGATGATCTAAAAAAAGCTATAAAAGAAATAGAGGCGATTATTGTTGCGCAGAGGGCCAATAAAAATAGACGTTTTCCTCTCATTAAAAAAATATTCCGCTTGTAAAAAATGTAACTATTAAGGTTATATGGTGCGCCAAGGCTACCCTCTTTGTGCTATTGATATACACCTGTTCCGACATGATAGGGACGGGCAGTCGTGAACTTTAAAAGCTAAATGTAGAATAAAGCATGTAATTACTAAGGTTAGAAATTTGCCCCAGTTTATATCCGGTATAAATGCAGTTAAGGAAAACCTTAGGAATAGTGAAGGGATAGTTGAGCTTTTCATTGCCAGGGGTAAAAAAATTGAAAGGCTGCAAGAAATCCTTGATATCGCAACTCAGAAAAAAATACCGATCAGATTTAAAGATAGGCTTTATTTAGATAAAATATCCTCTATCTCCTCCCATCAGGGCGTAATAGCAATTTCAAACACATATAAGTACCTTTATTTTAATGATTTGATAGAACGCGCTGTTTCTGATAAAAATAAAGGGCTTCTCATTGCAGCTGATCACATTACTGATACAGGAAATCTTGGGTCTCTTATACGAACTGCTGAATTTTTTGGGGTTCAAGGCCTTATTTTGCCAAAGGATCGATCTGCTTCTATCACGGATGCTGTACATAAAAGATCAGCCGGTGGATCAGCGTATCTACCTGTAACGAAAGTAGTTAATTTAGCAAGGGCTCTCAAACAGGTAGCAAATGAAAAATTTTGGGTAATCGGGGCTGCAGGAGAAAGCGGCACAAATATCTATGAATTTGACTGGAATAGGGATCTTGTTTTAGTAATGGGAAACGAGAGGAAAGGATTAAGCAGGGTTGTCAAAGATCAATGCCATCATTTGGTGAGCATACCACAATCAGGCAAGCTCGCTTCTCTTAATGTATCTGTTGCTACAGGAATTATACTTTCTGAAATAGTAAGACAAAGAGATACGAGTGAAAGAAATCTCTTAGCAACACAATCAAAGAAAAAATCGAAATAATCATGTCAGTAAGTATCACAGATATTAAAGGAGTCTCTGTTGGCCATGCATCAGATTTTGAGGGATTAACAGGTGTTACAGTTATACTTACTCCATCTGGTATGATTGGTGGAATTGATATTAGCGGATTTGCCACAAGCACAAGACAGACTGATGCGCTAAGCGCATCTCATATCGTACCAAAAGTTCATGCGATCTGTATTACCGGGGGGAGCGCATACGGGCTCGATGCTGCTTCTGGTGTCATGGATTACCTTGAAGAGAGGAACAGTGGATTTGATGTAGGAGTAGCCCGAATCCCTATTGTACCAACTGCTGCAATTTTTGATCTAAAGGTAGGTTCAGCAAAAAGGAGACCGGACAAAAATATGGGCTATCGTGCATGTCAGCAGGCAACTGATGGAAAGATTGCTGAAGGTTCTATTGGTGCAGGCGCTGGGGCAACAGTCGGCAAGTTTTATGGAACCGAGCAGGCAATGAAGGGTGGGGTAGGTATTGCAGCGAATGCACTTAATAATGGTTTAATCGTTGGAGCTTTGGTAGTAGTAAATGCTTTTGGTGACATAAAAGATCCAATAAGTGGAAAAATTTTGGCTGGAGCAAGGAAGGCAAAAAAAAGCACGGAATTTGCCGATACATCAGGGCTTATGAGGAAAGGAGTTCAACGGCCTATTTCGGCGTTTCAGAATACAACAATTGGAGTGATTGTCACTAATGCAAAACTAACGAAGCAGAATGCTTCAGCTGTAGCGAAGATAGCCAGCAACGGCCTGACAAAGGCTATCAGTCCTGGGAACACTCTATATGATGGTGATATTATTTTTTCACTTGCATCTGGCGAAATCGAAGTTGATTACTATACAGTAGGGCTTATGGCTGAAGAGGCGCTTATAAATGCAATAATTAGGGGAATTACCACTGCAAAAGAGACAAAAGGAATACCATCATTTCTTAGCCTAAAGGAGAGCTCACTACTATCCTCGTAAGAAAAGCCACCGAAGAAATACATGAGGCCGAGCAGAGAATATCATCGTTGCGCAAAAGAAATCCATTTTTTAGGCCAGCTATACGAAAAAAATCTTAATAAATGAACTGGGAGCTATGAAATATACATGTGTAGATTATCGGTCCGAGATGAAACTACTGGGCCTAAAAAGGAGGTTAGAAGAAGAAAATCTGAGTGAAGAGGAGAGGGTTCGGATAGTTCAGGAGATCAAGGAGTTGGAAAAGAAGATGGACATGAATTAGGGTAATTTACCTTCGCAATTCATAACCCCTCACCCTAAAATTAAAGTCATAATTTTGCAGTGTATCCCACGTATTTTTTTCTCTTGGACATGATCTTGTATCATCAGGCCCTTTATAGGGATTACCTAAAAGATAAAACCAATTGAAGATAGCATCACCAGAGCATTCTAAACTAATCCAGTAGCTTCCCGGAAGCAAAATGTCATTAGTAAACGAGAATGGTATCCATTGATACCCATTAAAAAAACCGATTTTTGAAATGTGAATCGTATTGCTTTTGGCTATTCGTTTAACTGGCGTGTTGCGCTCATCTTTCATTACTGTCAGCCATAAAAAACCCTTTTGCCCACCAAATTTATGTAAGGCGAGGCTTATATCATTGAGTTGTAATGGGTAAGGGATTTCTATTTTTTGGCTATATTTGCGATGAGATGTAACATATTCAGCGGTTTCTGAGACAAAACTCCTGCGTAAAGTCTTTGTACCCTTTTCATTATGATACCCTTTGGAAAAGATATCGATAAGGCGTGGAAAATTAAGGTTACCAAAGACCCTTTTTGAATATACAGAAAATTGTTTTATTTCTTCTAATGTATAATGCGGCATTGTTGCTTTTTCAGGTCTTTCACGCGGAGAAGTTTGTTTTAACGTAGCTGTCCTAAAGGCCGAAGAAAATAAGTTATTTCGAGGAGAAGGTCGTTCTCCAATTGTGGAGAATGTTTCTCTATCTCTTTCGAATTCAATGGCAATATTTTCTTCAACAGATGGTCGAATGTTTCCAATTGAAGTCCATACAATAGCCCCATCTGTTGAAGCATCATAGGCATCAGGGCCTACCTCGATCGCAATATGTCGTGTGGAAACAAAATTAAGCGTTTGCTGGGGATCATACCCAACCCATCCAAAATTTGGATAGTACACCTCAAGCCATGCATGCCTGCCCTGACCAAGCTTAATATTCCAAGAGGAAGTGCTTGTTTTTGCCTCCCATCCCTTTTTGGCTGTTATTCCTGTCACTATTCTGACAGGAATTCCACCGCTTCTCAGTATAGCAGCTGAAAGATGAGCATAATTCTGACAATTTCCTATTCCACTTTTAAGTGTATACAGGGCATCATGTTTGGAAGGATTTACCCTGTAACTCACATGGTCTACCACAAAATTAAGCACCAGGCTCACAGCCTGAACCTGACTTTTTACTTCTTTGAGTAATTTTTCAGCTAATAATTGGATTTTTTTACTATTTGACTGAATTAAATCGCTTGGTTGCAGGTACATTTTGGTTTTTCCGGGGAGTGATTTAATAGGGTAGGGGAACTCACCTTGAAATTTTTTAAGGTATCTATCAAGTGTGATCCTGTGTTTAGAAATGGCCGACAGATAAGAGGGGGGTTGAGACCAAGACATAATTGTAATATCATTTCCCCATTGATCGGTTAATTCCTGCGTATTTGTTGGTCGTACAGATGGAATGAACTGAGAATGGATAATTTTTTGCATTGAGGCCGGATTGCTTTTATGAGGGAATCGAACATTTTTTATACTGAGCTTAATAATTCCAGAAGGTATACTGATCTTATAAGCTACCGTAACATTAAGAGATGATGACATATTCTCAGCAATGATATATGTCTTTGCCCATAACTGAGGAGCAATAAGCAACATGTATACTGTAAACCCTATAGTTATAAGATATTTATAGCGACTAAAGTGCCTAAAGTGAGCTATAGTGCCTAAAGTTATCGTTGCTAAATTCACAATTCCTAAATTCCTCAATCCCTAACCATTTTCACCCATTCTTTTACCTTGCAAGATTTTTCTTTTGATCGTTCTATAATATCTTCAACATCTAACGTAAGGAGCCTTCTATCCTCCATAACGATATTTCCGTCTATAATCGAATGTGTTACATCGTGGCCACTAGCCGCATAGACAAGATGCGAATAAGGATTATACATTGGAACGAGATGGGGCTTATTTGTGTCAATTACTATCAGATCAGCCCTCTTTCCCACTTCTAATGATCCTGTAATTTTCTCAAGCCCAAGCACCTTTGCGCCATCTATGGTTGCCATCTTCACAAGAGTTTGGGCATTCATTACAGTGGGATCAAGATTATTCACCTTATGCAGTTTTGCAGCCATATCCATCTCGCCAAAAAGATCAAGGTTATTATTTGAGGCACATCCATCAGTGCCCAGACCCACTGTTATGCCTTTTTCTATCATATCGGGAACAGGTGCTACGCCCGATGCAAGTTTCATGTTGCTTTCCGGATTATGAACTATGCGCACACTATTTTCTGCAAGTAATTCTATTTCAGATTTGTTGATGTGGACACAGTGATCTAGAATGAGGTGAGAACCTAAAAGACCAAGATCTTTTAAGTGTTGAACAGGTCTTTTTCTAAACCTTTTTTCTATCTCATTTACTTCTTCTTTTGTTTCTGCCAGGTGAAGAATCAGAGGAACACCTTTTGTAAGGGCCAGATCATTTGCTTTACGCAAAAGCTCCTCCCCGCAGGTGAACAAAGAATGTGGTTCAACTGCTATATTTATAAGAGGATCTTGTTTCCATCTTTCAATCAATGCCTCTGTATAAATAAATCCCTTTTCTAATGTTCCGTAATTTGGTGAGGGAAAATCATAGATGACTTCTCCAACAACACTTCTCATCCCAGCTTCTTTTGCAGCCCTTGCTACCTCCTCCTCAAAGAGGTACATATCGCAAAATGTTGTAGTTCCAGAGAGTATCATCTCTGCACATGCCAAAAGGGTTCCGACCCTCACAAAATCAGCATCCATCTTCCCTTCCACAGGGAAAATATAGTTATGTAACCATTCCATAAGAGGAAGATCGTCTGCTAAGCCCCTGAAAAGGGACATGGCTGCATGGGTATGACCATTGATAAGACCAGGAAGTATTAGGCCTCCGTGGGTATCAAGATTCTTTTTTGCCTCTATTGATTCTTTTTTGCCTTTTCCTATATAAGATATTGTGTTCCCTGATATGGCTACCATACCATTATGAATAATGCTATTTTGACTATCCATAGTGAGAATAGTGCCATTATGGACCAGGATATCTGCCTTATTCATTTTTCTAAATCCTTGATAATTGCTTTCAGCAATTTGGTTAAAGAGGAAGATGCCTTTTTGGCATTAAAAAACACCTCTTCCATTGATATAGCTTTCATGCAATCAGGAAGGTTACTATTGGTGATAGCTACAATTACCAATACCTTTAATCCACAATGAACAGCAGTTATAACCTCATTAACAGTTGACATTCCTACTGCATCACCACCTATTAATCTTAAAAATCTCGTCTCAGCAGGTGTTTCAAGGCTTGGTCCAGTTATGCCCACATAGATGCCTTGATTTAAAATAATCTTTTCTTCTCTTGCCTTTTCTTTAGATAAACCTATAAGATCTTTATCATAGGCAGAGGTCATATCAGGAAACCTTGGCCCTAATTCATCAATATTTTTTCCGATAAGGGGATTATCTCCGGTGAGGTTTATATGATCTGTAACGAGCATTACCTCTCCTGGTTTGAAAAGAGGATTTAATCCTCCTGCTGCGCTTACCACAAAAAGGTATTTCACTCCTAAGTGTGCCATAACTCTGATCGGAAATGTAATCTCGTTAGCGGTATATCCCTCGTAGATATGAAATCTTCCCTGCATGGCAAGAATAGACTTCTCTGCTATAGTGCCAGAGACAAGGATGCCTGCATGGCTTTCAACAGTTGATTTTGGAAAATGAGGAATCTGCTCATAGGGAAATTTTTTATTAATTTCCATTACATCAGTTAGGTTTCCAAGACCAGTGCCTGTAATAATCCCTATGAGAGGGTGGCCTATTATCCTCTCGCGTAAAAAACTGGCTGCTTCAGCTACCTTTTCAACCATATCAATGCCTCCCATAATTCCTTAAAAAATTAGATTAGATTAATCATAAAGTCAACACAGTTTACCAATTTTATCCTTGACTGGTGTGTATTAGGTTTTTAATATGCGTGCATAATTAGTGATCGAATGAAAAGAAGTGCCTTAATCCCTTAATCCATAAATTCCCTTTTTAGTGAGGATTGCTCATGTCTTCTATGATTGATGATCTTTTGAACCCAGAATTTCTTTCAGATAAAGCAAAAGAGGTCTTATTAATTCAGACTCACATCTCACTTGTTTTTCTTACAGATGAGTCTGTATATAAGATAAAAAAACCTGTCAATTTTGGATTCTTGGATTTTTCAACACTAAAAAAACGGCACTACTACTGTCATCAAGAGATTATGCTTAACCGAAGATTATCAAAGGACATATATATAGATGTATTACCAGTACGCTATGACGGTAAAAATTACAGAATGGGGGGAGAGCAGGGAAGGATTGTTGAATATGCAGTTAGAATGAAAAGGCTTCCCGATGAAATGCTCATGAAATCAATGTTTTTTCGAGGTGAATTAACGAGCGAGCATTTAACAAAAATTGCCAAAGTTCTTGCAGGATTTCATCGAACTGCTCGTAATTCCTTGAATATTGATAAATTTGGTGAGCCAGAAAAATTCAAAATTAATACCGATGAAAATTTTGAACAGATCCAGAAATATATTGGAATGACAATTCAAAAAAGGGATTTTGACACCCTCAAACAATGGACAGAAAATTTTTATAGCTCGAACAGGCCCCTTTTCATCAGCCGAATAAATAGTAAAAAGATAAGAGATTGTCATGGAGATCTCCATATGGAGCATATTTGCCTTACAGAAAATCTTCCAATATTTGATTGCATTGAATTTAACAGCAGATTTAGATATACTGATACCATAGCTGACATTGCTTTCCTGCTTATGGATTTGGAATATTATGGAGGAAACAGGCTTTCTGAAAAACTTTGGGATTTATACAAGGAAATAGCAAATGAGCACGATGTGAATTCCTTGCTTACATTTTATAAGATCTATCGGGCAATTGTACGGGGGAAGGTAAACAGTTTCCAGCTCGATGATGCAAATATAGCGAGGAGGAAAAAAGAAGAAGCTCAGGAAACATCAAATAAGTATTTTAAACTTGCCATGACCTATATAAAGTAAGGGAATCATGAAGGAACATTTTGTAGATTTCATAAAAAAGGGATTGCAACCTGAAGCAGTGGTGATTGCATGTGGACTTCCTGCCTCCTACAAAACGGAAACCACAGAAGTTATAGCCAAAATTAAAGGTTATACGATACTAAGGACGGATCTGATAAGACTTGAAGTGCTGAAAAATGAAGACATATTTGACGAGAAGATTGCATCCGATATGAAAAAAAGGGAGCTTGTCTACAATGAAATATTTTCTCTTGCAGATGAGCTTGTGGCTAAGGGTAAAGGAATCATTCTGGATGCAACCTTTATTACCCAAGAGTTAAGAAGGAGGGCCGCCGAAGTTGCCGCAAGACACAATAAACTTTTTGTTATTCAGCAGACACAATGCCCCCAGGAAATTTCCTTTAAAAGGATATCGAAGAGAACAAAGGAAAATTATGAGTCAAATGCCTTAACTATTCAGGCCTATATAAATAATAAAAAAAAGTTCCAGCCAGTTGACTTGGAGGATCTGAAAAGGCTATATCCTTCTCTACATATTTTACATCTTCTAGTTGATACGACATCGGATTTGATTGATGATTGGAGAGTAATTGGTAAGGTAATTTGCTAATGGAAAAAAAACCTAAATCAGTCGGGATAATCTTTAAGCACGATTTTGAGCCTGCAAAAAGAGAGTGTCAACGCTTAACGCATTGGTTTAAAGAAAAGGGAATAAAGGTATACACAGAAGAAATGACATCGAGCCCAGCCTTAAATCGATATCTTGAGGAAGAAACAATTATACCAGATACAGCCGACTGGGTTATTGTATTGGGTGGAGATGGAACATTACTGGGGGCTGCCAGAAAGATTGGACGATATGGTCTGCCTATTTTGGGTATCAATCTTGGGGGATTAGGTTTTTTAACAGAGATTCCGTTAAAAAGGCTTTATGAGGATATAGAAAAACTTATAACTGGAGAGATAGCTGTTGAAACAAGACTCATGTTGCAGGCTAGCATTTTAAGAAATAACGAAGAAAAATGTCGTTTTTCGGTCTTAAATGACGTGGTTATTAATAAAGGCGCATTAGCCAGAATTATTGATCTTAGGGTATCTATTGATGATCGTTTTTTAACAACCTTTCGAGCAGATGGGTTGATAATATCTACTCCTACGGGCTCAACAGGTTATAATCTTTCCGCTGGAGGCCCGATAATCTACCCGGATTTAGATGCATTGATATTGACTCCAATATGCCCATTTACATTGACACATAGGCCTATTATACTGCCCGATAAATCAGTGATAGAGATAGAAATGGGAGAAAACAGCGAGCAAGTCACACTCACATTTGATGGCCAGGTCGGCTTCGATCTTATAAATAATGACAGGGTTGTTGTCTCTCAATCAAAAAATAAACTTAAACTCATTAAATCGCCTGGTCAGGACTATTTTGATATTTTAAGAACAAAACTGAAATGGGGCGAATCATCTTACAATGAGACAAACCGGTAAATATCTTTTGTCTATAGATAGAAAGGAAATATGTTATTTGCAATGGATAATAGAATCCTACGATGGCATGGCATCTATGAGAACTATTAACCCAGTAAATGGTGAGATTGAAATCTCTATAATGCCCGGGTGTAAGGATGATATAGTTTCACTTATTAAATCTTTACAAGAAGAGGGAAGTATCCATGTTAATCAAGAAAAATTGTATTGATACGATAAAATTTTCTCGACCGTAGGAAGGTGCCATGTGGATCAATTATTCTATATAAAAACCTTTGGGTGTCAGATGAATGTGCATGATTCTGATACTATCAGCCAAATCCTTGTAAATAAGGGTTATAAAAAAACAGATAGCATCAATGATGCTCATATTATCTTGGTAAACACCTGTACGGTCAGACAAAAGGCTGAACAAAAGGCATTAACCCTTATTGGTCGCCTGGCTTCTTTAAAAAGGAAGAAGCCAGATATTATTTCTGGCATCATCGGATGTGTCGCACAAGAAAAAGGAACAAATCTCCTACAAGATTTCCCATATGTTGACTTGGTTTTGGGCCCAAGAAATATTTACCGCATCAATGATTTTCTTGCTCAAATCAAGGAAGGAAGAGGGAAGACCTCCTGCCTTGATTTAACCGGCGAACTGTCCGCATTACCCGCATGTAACGGCTACGTAAAAGGAAGGGTTACAACTTTTTTAAAAATCATGGAGGGATGTGATAATTTTTGTTCTTATTGTATTGTTCCTTTTGTGAGGGGAAGGGAGACAAGCCTTCCAGCAGAAGACATTATTAATACGTCTAAATATTTGATCAGTCAAGGGATACAGGAAATCACCCTTATAGGACAAAATGTAAACTCCTACAATAACAAAAACAAGGCCTTGCCAACATTTCCTGGTTTACTAAAGGAGTTGGATGGTATAGCGGGTTTGAAAAGACTTCGCTTCATAACATCTCATCCGAAAGATCTATCCGATGAACTCATAGGTTCTTTTGGAGAATTAAAGAGCCTTTGTGCTCATATTCACCTACCAGTTCAATCAGGCTCAGATACTATACTTAAGCTTATGAATAGACGATACACACGAGATAAATATATATCTTTAATAGAGCGCATAAGAAACGTAAGACCTGATATAACAATTACAAGCGATTTAATTGTGGGATTCCCAGGTGAAACTGAAAAGGATTTTGAAGAGAGCCTGCAATTAATAGATACAATAGCGTTTGATAATCTTTTCTCCTTTAAATATTCTGAAAGGCCCAAAACCAAGGCATTACAGTTTCCGGGAAAATTAGATGAAAAAGAAAAGCAAAGACGCCTGTCTATATTACAGGAAAAGCAAAGAAAAATAACCTTATCAAAAAACACACTAATGGAGGGAACAATTCAAGAAATTTTAGTAGAAGGCCCTGGAAAAAAAGGGAACAGTCAGCTCACAGGAAGAACGTCAGGAAATAAGGTTGTCAATTTTTTTGCTAAAAAAGATTTTAAAGGGCAATTGGTGAGGGTAAAGATTATTAAAGGATTCCAAAATTCATTACTTGGAGAGTTAGTTGACAAATATAATCAGAAGGTATATTAGAGTATGTAATTATGGAACAGGAATATCATAAAGAAAACCTTCTGGTTGTTGATGATGAGATAGATGTAAGGAATGTTGTAGCAGAATTACTGTCAAGTTTAGGGTTTAATGTTGATTCAGAAAATAGTGGAAAAAGTGCATTGCAGAGAATAAAAAATGGAAAATATACCTTTTTAATTACTGATGTCAATATGCCAGAATTTAATGGAATTGAATTAATAAAGACGGTGAGGGAAGAAAAAATTGATATCAGTATAATTGCTATGACTGGTTACGATAAAGACTATGCGTATATGGATGTTATTAATGCTGGCGCAAATGATTTTATCACCAAGCCCTTTAAACTTGATGAAATAGAGGCAAAGATAAGCAGGATATTGATAGAAAAAAGGATTAGAGATGAATTAGCCAAATTATCAATAACTGATAACCTCACCGGGCTTTTTAATCAAAGACATTTTCATAATAAACTAAAAGATGAGGTGAACAGGGCAAACCGCCAGAACCATCCCTTATCTCTGATCCTTTTGGATCTTGATAAATTCAAAGAGTATAACGATACATATGGTCATCTTGCAGGTGATAAAATGCTTGCTAAATCCGGTAATATAATTCTTTCAAACATCAGGGAAAACGTAGACACGGCTTTTCGGTATGGTGGTGATGAGTTTGCAATTATCCTCGTTGAGGCAAATAAAGAAATTGTTCTCAATACAAGTGAAAGACTTATAAAAGGATTTGAAGAGGGAGATGGTGTTACCGCAAGTGTGGGTTTTGCAACATATTCAGATAAAATGACTGTAAGTGATTTTATTTCGTTAGCAGACAAATATCTTTATGAATCAAAGAACAATGCGTAATGTTTTTATATAAATAGTGTGTCTGATAATATATATTATGTAAACTTACTTGTATAGAGTAAATTGTTACATCCCTATTTACCATTATTATAAACATTTTAAATTTTTGGAGGTTTTCATTTTTATGAGCAGTGTAGTTAAAAAAAGAAGAAAAAAGATAAGGAAACATAAATACCGGAAGTTATTGAAATCTATGCGTCATAAAAATAAGCGTTAGTCTTTCATTTTTTTGAATAAAATAAAGGGAGACTTGATTTAAAACAAAGTCTCCCTTTTTGTGCGCATATTTTATAAGTCTTTATTCATACCATCCACTCTTAGTTTTTTTACCTAATTTACCGGCTCTCACCATTGTTTTTAATAAATTTGGTGCGACCCATTTGTTTTCTTTGTTCAACTCATTAAAGAAATATTGCGTTACAAAGTATGCGATATCAATTCCTGTCAGATCCATTAATTCAAATGGACCCATAGGATAATTAAGACCATTTTTCACTGCCTTATCAACGTCCTCAATGGATGCAATGCCTTCCTCAACAATCTTTATGGCCTCTATCATATGGGGAATCATTATTCTATTAACGATAAAACCTGGTGAGTCCTTTTTTACTTCTACAGTTGTTTTACCCATTTTCTGAGCTAATTCTGTTGTCGCTTTTATCGTTTCGTCACTTGTTGAATAGCCTCTGATTATTTCCACAAGACGCATTAATGGCACAGGATTAAAAAAATGCATTCCACAAACTTTATCAGGCCGTTTCGTACTTGCTGCTATTTCTGTAATTGACATAGATGATGTATTGGTAGCCAAAATAACATCGGGTTTACATAATTCATCTAACTGACTAAAAACACTCTTTTTTAGATCTAAATCTTCTATAACGGCTTCTACGACAAAATCAACATCTTGAAGGTCAACCATGTCAGTTGTGCCTTTTATTCGGCCAAAAATGGTGTCTTTTTGTTTGGTATCCATTTTCCCTTTTTCAACACTTTTTAAAAGAAACCTCTCGATGCTTTTCATTCCCCCTTCCACAAATCTCATTTCTATGTCTCTCATGACAACATCACAGCCGATCTGGGCTGCTGTCTGAGCGATACCATTGCCCATTGTTCCTGCACCAACAACACCAATTTTTTTTATTTCCATAACTCCTCCTTTGGAATAACTTTGAGTTAATTGTTAATATGTTACATTATCATTTTCTCGTAACATACCGTATTTAATTAAGTAATACATAATAGTTTATTAAAAGGAATGCGCAACCTTTTAGATTAAATCGTTTTTTTCTAACACATTAAAAAATAGATAACAAGGATCACTTTCCCTTTACTTTCGTCATTTTTCAAGCAGGCATTACCATTCTTACTCGGTTGTCGAGGTATTTCGAAAGATTTGAAGAATTTTTTGGTGACCATCCCAGCGATTGTTCCCAAACATCATCACTTTCCATACAAAAATAAATCCCCAAATTATCATACCATTTTTTCAATCTTTCTGATAACTTAGCATACATTTCTACCCTGATGGGCTTGAAATATCTCTGCTTACCGTCTAAACCGGTAATAAATTCACCATCAAAGATATGTGTATCTGGGAATCTTTTCAAAATATGCCACTTGAGATCTGGCATATATCTAAAAGAGCCAATGCTTATCCAAATAATAGAGGTTGGATCAATATATCTCTCCAAAAGCTGTATAATCTCTTCATATTCATTTTCCCATCCTGAATAATATAGTAAGGGATCAAAATGAAACGCTACCACAAACCCTGCTTTTTGACATTCCCGTGCGGAAATGATTCTCTCTTTTAGACTTGCTGTTTTTTCCTCTTCATTGGCTATTATTCGAGAGGTGTTTAAAGACCATGCGATAACTATTCTTTTTTTGTACCTACTGTTAATAATGTCTTTGGTAAAAGAGGTTTTTGTCTTGAGCTCCAGTATACAGTTCTTTCTGGATGAAAAGAAAGGAAGTAAAAAATGAGTCCATCCGGTAATATAATTTAGGGCAAGACTATCGGTGAACTCTCCGGT
The DNA here is from genome assembly GCA_964489745.1 of uncultured Desulfobacteraceae bacterium. GTDB lineage: Bacteria > Desulfobacterota > DSM-4660 > Desulfatiglandales > B25-G16 > B33-G16. Next base: position 12,621 of record CAZBBQ010000002.1, on the reverse strand, counting down.
TCCAATTCTAAATATCCTTTCTGGATGGTTATCGATAAACTCACCGATCACATTAAGTTTATCTTCTAAGTTAGTAAAAAGCCTTAATGATGGTTGGTTGACGTAGGATTGAAGAAAACAGTAACTACAGTCCATCGGGCAGTTGATCCCTACATTGAGGATCTGATACCCACAGCAGATATATCTCCTTGTACCTGGGCAGGGTTTAAGAAATTCACCTTTATAGTGGATAAGCCTCAGTGAGTCTTTATCCATCTCTTCAATATCTTCCCACAAGGCTAATTCATTTGATCCTACACGTTCTCTTGGTATATTTGGCAATTTTTCAATTATCTTCTTTGAAAGAGAGTCGTTTTCAGCCTCTCTTTCAATCAAGATTCGCCTTACTTTAAATCGCTTCATAGGCCCCATATAAATGCTTTTTTACAATCCGAAATGTTATATGCCCTTCCAAAAATCGGGTATGTGTTTTAATTCAGGTACGTTACATAAATTAGCTAATTTTTCTTTAAGATCTTCACCTTTTCTAAACGTTACTTCGAGTTTGTAATCAGTCCCTTCAAAAAAAGGTGGGGGAATTATTTTAACTCCTAAGGGAAGAGAAAGATTGGAAACACCCTTGATAAATAATTTTTCAGCCTTAGAAAGGGATGGAAATCTTCTGAATTTCAGTATCCTAACTATGGCTTTTACCTTCTGTGGTTTATTCATCGTCGTATTATGTAAAACCTCATTAATATCTTTTGAATTGATAATCTTGTTAATTGAGCACCCTTCCCTGCTGGCAATTTCTTTAATCCATTGAATAGTTTCCCATTGCTGATTAAAGCTCCATTTTAAAGAGGTAAATAGATTATTAATTTTGAGCCGATCGTTTTTATCAATATGCCTCAATAACCCAGCCACCCGTATGGACAATTGTTCAATAGCAATAGAAATCTTTATTCTCTCTTCTAACTCGTCTAAACCCAAAAATAATTCTAATTGTTGTTTGTTTGAAGGAATACCAAGAATAGGCATGAAATTGGTTACTATTTCTTCTGTGCTAATGAAACGGGTGAGTCTTTGTAAAATCATCCCTTTTTCAATACTATTAAATTGACGATGAATGAGATTATCATTTAAATTAAATAAAAGCGCATTAAACAATGAGAAACTATCAGGCAACACGTGGCATGCTATATCATGCCACCCCAATTCTATTACAGCCATGAGCCTTGCATAACCGGCAACTACTAAAAAATTGTTATCGGGATTTCTAAGCAGGTATGGCGGATTTATAACACCATATTTTTCAATAGACGCCTTAAGTGGTTCCAGGTTAAAATGAAAGCTCATGCAGAATGGACCTGGTGTTAAATCAATATCTGAAATGACTATATTTACAAGGCTGCTTTTTAATAGGTTTTTTTTCATCATAATCGCCTCTGGAAAGATTTTTTACTAACACATTAATGCAATGGATTGCATTTAAACATAATTTTTAACAAGGAGACAATGGTGAAAATCAGAAAGAGCTTTTTTTTCTTAGTAATATTCGCAATTATCTATCCATTTCTTTTCTCCTCTATCGGCTATAGTGAAAAACATGGGGAAGAATTGAATGAATGGGAGAAATTAGAAAGGGCCGCTAAAGAAACATGGCGAAAAAATGTTCTGGGGATAGAAAAGCAATGGGATGAGATAGAAGACCAGCAGAGACGTGAATTGCAAGAGTTAAAAAGAAGGATAGACCTCCTCTGGGGAGAGGCATACCAGTTTATCTATAAGCAGAATAGAATTATTACACCACCCTACCTTTACCAGCCTGTTAATAATATCAATCTTGGCTCCGCGTATCTTTATCTCCTCTACAACAAACATTTTGCCGATATTCAAGGAAGGGATAAACGTCTCTACCTGACAATATGCGGATATAACTGGGGCCCGACTGCTATCCGACAAAAGATAATTCAAAGGTATCATGTCTCTTCTATGTCAAGCGATAAACTTTATCAATTACTCAGGCACCGGACACCGAAAGAAACAAGTGATTATCTTAAAAGAGTCACAGAACGATCAAATACGTATAGTAATTTTTTCTGAAAGGATTTTTGATAAATTTGTTGACAAATAGCCAATAAAAAAGTAATGGCAGTAATGGTGTGTTGTTCTACAAACCTTTTTGGTTCAGAATAATGCTATTAGCAATCCACCCTTTAATTAAATATTTATTGGTCTTTCTGAATACCAACTTCAGAGGGGACTTTTGAAATCCTGTTATGTAGATTACATAACAGGATTTTTTTATATTTTTTATGTGCTACACATTATTTTCTTTAACATAAACTAAAAAGGGGGAGTAGCATGAAAAGAAATTATTTTAAAACTGCTATAATTTTTATAGCTATTGTTGGGTTTTTTATTTCAGCAAATGCCCTTGCAGCGCCAAAAAAGTTGGTAATTGGGCACCCAGCCTGCCTTTCTGGAAAATATGCAAAGGCAGGGGAGCAGGCCATCGGGGGAATAAAGGCATGTATCGACTGGGTAAATAATGTATATGCTGGTGTGCTTGTAGGTAAGAAAAGGATTCCTCTTGACTATAAATATTATGACTGTGAATCAAAAAAAGAGGGCGTAACAAGCCTTATTGAGCGGCTGATCACGGTTGATAAAGTTAGCGTTGTTTTTTCCGCATATAGTTCAGGGCTCACTCTTTCTGGAGCTCCTGTGGCTGAAAGATATAACATGGTCTATATGGATCACGGAGGAGCGAGCGACCGAATTTTCAAGCAGGGCTTCCAGTATATTGTGCAAACGATAGGACCAGGATCCAAATATCATATGGGAACCCTTGACATGATTAAACACTTTGATCCTAACGTTAAAAACGTGGCATTGGCTTATGAGGATTCAGAATTCGCCAGGATGACCATGGGTGGCGCTGAAAAGCACGCCGAAGAACTTGGATTCAAGGTCGTATTTAAGAGGACATACCCGAAAGGTGTAGCCGATCTAACTCCCCTTCTATCAGATATGAAATCAAGGAAACCAGAGATAGTGGTTGGTGGTGGACATTACGTGGATGGTCAGCTGTTTGCCAGACAAATGTCAGACCTGGATATAAACGTCAAGGCCGTATCACTGGTTGCATCTGCAACATTGCCTGCCTACTATAAAGCCTTGGGCGGCCATATAGCAGAAGGGGTAATGGGACCCTCTCACTGGGAATATGGCGTAACATTTTCCCCAAAAGGAGCCAAAAAACTCGGCCTCGAATGGATTGGCCCGAGTCAAGATGAATTTGTAAGTCTTTTTAAAAAGGCACTGGGCAAAGATATGATACCGGACTATCATGCCGCAGAAGCAGGGGCCCAGGTTTTGGCCTATGTAAAAGCTGCGGAGATGGCTAATTCTATTGACCAGGATAAAGTAAGGGCAGCCCTTGGCAAATTAAAGTTCATGTCCTTTTATGGAGGATGGGATGTTGATGATACTACAGGGATGCAGATAGGTCACTCCATGGTAGACATGCAGTGGCAGAATGGCAAAAGGGTTATTGTGTGGCCTCTTGAGGCAGCAACAGCCAAATTCATCTATCCAAAACCCAAGTTCTAATAGAATCATAAAAAATCTCCTCCCTTTAGTGAAGAGTTTTCTATGAGGTGAGGAGATTTTCTATATTAAGTTTATACAGAACAAAACCTGTTAGAATGCTTGAGCAGGATTTTTTCTAACAGGGCATAAAAGAGGACGGTATGTTTTTTACACTGCTGGCGGGAAATTTGACTCATGGGCTGCTCCTTGGGGGTGTTTATGGCCTGGCTACAATGGGATTGAGCCTCATATTCGGTGTTATCAACGTGGTTAATGTCGGGCATGGTCAATTCATTATGGTTGGAGCATTTGTAACGCTGACTATGTTTACGGCCTTGGGCCTGTCTCCAGTGATAGCTCTTCCAGCAGCCCTGATTATTGGAATGGCATTAGGATTTTTCTTCTTTTATACCGTGATACGGAGATTAATAAAGGCCCCGGAGCTTACCTCACTTCTTGCCACCTTTGCTATGGGCATTCTTCTGGAGGAGATTGCCAAGCTTATTTTTGGCGCTGATTTCAGAGGCTATAATTGGGGTCTTGGAAAGATAACACTTCCTATAACCACTATACCCATGAGTAAAGTCTATGCATTCATCGGCAGCACAGCTATCGCCTTATTTCTATACCTCTGGTTTAGTAAAACAAGGTTAGGAACTGCAATAAGATCCGTTATGGAGGATAGGGAAGGGGCAAGGGTGTGTGGGGTTAATGTAGATTGGATATATGCCCTGAGCTTTGCCATTGGGATTGGCTTAACAGTAATGAGCGGGGTTTTGCTTACAATGTTTATCCCGGTGGGTATCAACCCTTACATGGGTGGGGTCTATACCCTGAAGGCCTTTGTTATAGCTGTTCTGGGTGGGCTTACCTCTCCGTATGGCGCTTTTTTCGCAGGGTTGATATTTGGCCTTATAGAGAACGGTGCCTATACCCTGTTTGCCCTGATACCAGGAGTGGCACCGTTCTCCTTGACGGTATCTCTGGCCTTTTGGATGCTGTTTTTTCTCCTTTTAATAAAACCTACTGGACTTCTTGGGAAGTAAATGAAAAAGACCTTACCGAAATATTATCCACTCATTCCTGTGTTTGCTGCATACCTCATCATGTTTATAATCGGTTTCTCTATGCCGGGTATGTGGCAGATGGTAGCATTGCTTGCCTTTTATTGTGCCCTGGGACAGTCCTGGAACATATTTATGGGGATGACGGGATATGTGGATTTTGGCTACGTAACCTTTATCGCCTTAGGTACCTATGGAATGTCATTAGGGATAACATATTTTTCTCAGTATGAATGGCTTGGAATAGGTATTATAGGTATAGGAATATTGTTTGCCATGTTCCTTGCGTCGTTATCGGCACTTCTTGAAGCGTTCATTGCCTTAAGGCTCAGGGGGGCCTATTTTGCTATAGCCTGTATTGGTATAAATGAGGGGCTCAGGCACTTCATAGAAGGAGCAAAAATTTGGGGTGGCTCTGAAGGTCTCATATATTACGGGGCACTCGTGCAGGCCCTGGGAAGGACTACAGTCAACCAGCTCACCTCGTTCTGGGCCGATTTTTCAGTCTTTATTATAGCTGCATTGGCTGCCTTTTTGAATATGTATTTTATGAGAAGCAAGATTGGTTATGCCCTGACTGCAGTAAGGGAAGATGAGGATGCAGCTAAGGTCATGGGGATAAATGCGAACAAGTACAAAACAATTGCTTTTTTGACTAGTGGCTGGCTTGGAGCAGGTGTTGGGGCTATGGCCTGGGGATTAAAGCTTGGCCATGTATACCCGGACGATGTCTTTGTAATACATTACACAGTGGAGTGCATAGTGGTGGTTCTACTTGGTGGTGCAGGCACACTTCTGGGTCCTGTTGTTGGCGGGCTTATCTACGGGCTGTCGAAATATTGGCTCGCGGTCATCATGCCAGGATTTCAACTCCTCATATTCGCGCCAATCATTATTATCATAATTGTGATAGCACCAGAGGGTGTTGTAGGACTGCTGAAGAGTAAATTAAAGGGCACAAAATTAGAAATGTTTATCGAATAGGTAATACTCATGGCATTATTGAAGCTTGAGAACGTAACAAAACGCTTCGGAGGTTTGGTGGCAGTCGATAAGATAAGCCTGGAAATCAAAGAAGGCGAATTAATTGGAATAGTCGGGCCAAACGGGAGCGGGAAAACCACCCTTTTTAATGTTATTAGCGGAGTTTATCGCCCAGAAGAAGGGAAAGTCATCTTTGATGGAAAAGATATTACCAGATTACCTGCATTCAAAAGAGCACCACTTGGGTTAGGGAGAACCTTTCAGATTCCCAGGCCTTTTAGCTCGGCAAGCGTCAGGGAAAATGTAGCGATTGGTGCCATGTTTGGTACATTGGCAGAAAAAGTTACCGTGGATGACTCCCTGGAGATTGCAGACCGGTATATTGATATGGTTGGATTGGAGGCTTATAGGGATAAAGCTGCCGGGACCCTTACCCCTGTAGAGAAAAAATTGATGGAAATTGCCAGGGCTCTCGCAATGAGACCAAAACTCCTTTTGATGGATGAGGCTATGGCAGGGATGAATCCCAAGGATATCGATAATATGGTCACATTTATCAAAAAGATAAAAGACGAAGAGAAGATAGCCATAGTCTCCATGGTCGAGCACATCATGAGAGCGGTAGCCGGCTTGGCCGAGAGAGTAATCGTAATAAATCAAGGTGCAAAATTAGTGGATGCCAAAACAGAGGAGGCCTTGACTGATCCAAGGGTAATCGAGGTATATTTAGGGCATTCTAAGGACGAATCCAAATGGCGATCTGAGGTTTGGAAAGAAGTGAAAAATAAGGATGAATAGTATGTTAAGGGTCGAGAATCTTGAATCTGGCTATGGACCCATGCAGGTATTGTGGAAACCAAGTTTAGCGGTTAAGAAAGGTTCTATAACAGCCCTGCTCGGGCCTAATGGTGTGGGTAAATCAACCTTCCTCATGACTGTGTTGGGTTCGGTTGAGCCATGGGGAGGTAAAATATTCTACGAAGATGAGGAAATAACTCACCTCCCAACCCATAAAAAGGTGGATCTTGGTATTGCCCTGGTTCCTGAGGGAAAACATCTATTTGGGGGTATGACCGTACATGAAAATTTATTAATGGGTGCCTATCGCAAAGAGGCCATTAAAAACATAAATGCCTCCCTTGAGCTTGTTTACTCTTTATTCCCTATCCTAAAAGAAAGAGATAGACAAAAAGCTGTCACACTGAGTGGAGGGCAGCAACAGATGGTAACTATTGCCAGGGCGCTTATGACAAAACCGAAATTGATCATGTTAGATGAGCCGAGCCAGGGATTGGCGCCTAAACTTGTCGGAGAAATTTTTGAAACTGTTGAAAAATTACAAGCAGATGTTGGATTGACGATACTTCTTGTAGAACAAAATGCAGAGGCTACCCTTGATGCATCGAATTATGTCTACATAATGCATGAGGGTCAAATTAAATCCGAAGGAACGTCTGAAAAAATAAAGGGGTCTTCAGAAATACGGGAGGCCTATCTCGGAATTTAGCTTTGCCTTGACTTGTTCTGTTATTTTGCCGTTAACTTCTGATATGCCTCTTGAATCTCTTTAAACCTCTTCTCTGCTAATGACTTAAATTCATCACCTAAATGATTTACCTTGTCAGGATGGTATTTGTTAGCTAATTTTCTATAGGCATTTTTTATTTCACTTGCTGAGGCATGCCTATTCACTCCTAAGATATTATATGGGTCGCGTTGCGAAAACCTTTTATCTTTTTGATCATTGTTTTGGTTTTCATTGTAGGCCTTGCTTTGATTCCCCTGCCCTGCTTGGCGATAAGCATTCTCATATCTTGCCTTAGCCTTTGCTGGTCGATGAATAAAATGATACCAGTAAAGAGCTCCCAATACTATCAAATCATCAATCCACCCAAGACCCACGAAAAAATCAGGCAACAGGTCATAAGGACAAATTACATATAGAATTGGAATTAAATAGATTAAAATTCTCATTGCGAAACATTCCTACACAAAGGTAATTCTTGTTCCTACACTGTTAAGTGCGAAGGTTGAAGGGAATTCATCTGAGAATCTCTTAATGGCCTTCCATCCTGTACAATGCATCGGGATAATAACTTCAGGTTTAATTTTCTTAAACTCAATAATTGTCTTTTCTATTATAGGCTCAAAAATGGGCCCTGACAGATGAAAACCACCCAAAACAGCATGAATTTTATCAATACCTGTTATCTTTCTGGCATAAAAAACAGTATTGATAATACCGGCATGACCACATCCAGAAATTATCACTAACCCTTTATTTTTTACCTTTATTACAATAGATTGATCATCACGTATTATATCTGGTTCCACCTTTCCATTCCTTTCCATAGAGGCATTCGGCAGTCCTTTTTCAAACTCTGTTATCCGTTCAACTTCTCCTGTTATTGCTATCATATTATCCATCCATAACGATGGAGATTCCTTTTCAACTATTGTAAGAGAAGTATTTTTCTCTATGTCATTTCTTATGAGGGTTTGGGGGAACAAGAGCCTTCTTCCATCGTCGAGTCCAAAGAAACGGGGCGAAAGAAAGGCATCAGGGTGGAGTATCAAGGGAATAGATTTTTTCAGGCTCTTCGCAATAGGGTAAAGTGCACCAGTATGATCCATATGACCGTGGCTGAGGACAATGGCCTCTATTTGCTGTGGATCCACGCCCAAAATCTCCATATTATGGGGTACACCAATCTTGGTATATCCACAATCAAAGAGAATACAGTGAGATTTCTCATCTTTTTTTACTGTAATCATGAGAGAGAGACCATGTTCGGCCAAGAGAGCGTCAGTGGGAATTGTTCCTGTTATTGCAAGTGGAGGTCGCGTAACCCCAGGGGAATTTCTCAGAAGAACGTCAACATAGTTATCTATAAGGGTAGTTACCTCAATGCTGTCAACCTCTTCCAATTCATTTGCTACGTCAATTGCCATTTTATCTCCTTTCGTAAAATTGAAAAGCCCTATTCCAGGCTCCAGTTTTTTTGATCTGTCGATAATACTGTTTAGAATCGTTCTCGGTTATACTACAAAAGGTACTTGTATCACAACTTTTCTATGCTCATTTAGTAATTTAAAATTTGTCATGTCTTCCTATTAATTTTCCTCCCAAGAAAATGGATTGTCTTTGCTAAAATCAGGAACGAAATGTTTTTTAGAAGTAATTTCGTGTGTTTGTATGTAGACATTTTCAAAGCCCAATTCCTCTGCCTTGGCCAGAACCCCATCATATTCATTGTTTGAAATTTTCCTATTTATTTCATCCGGAACATTATTGCATGGGTAATACTGGCTCATCAGACTTAAATAAATGTTGGTAGAAATATTAGCTGCAATCCATTCCAATATTGTGCATGACTCTTCCATATGCCCTGGTAAAATCAAGTGCCGTATAATCAGTCCTCTCTTTGCATTTCCTTCATTATCCATTTCAAGGTTTCCTACCTGTCTATACATTTCTTTTATTGCCGTGGTAGCCTTATCAGGATAATCCCAGGCATGAGAAAATCTACGCGCTGAATCGTTCCTGAAATATTTAAAATCAGGCATATAAATATCAATAATCCCATCAAGATGGACAATCGTTTCATATGAATCATACGCGCTTGTATTGTAAATAATAGGGATATTTAGTCCGAGAGCAAAAGCCTTTTTTAATGACTCAAGGATAGGTAAAATAAGATGTGTGGGGGTAACTAAATTTATATTTAAAGCTCTTTTTTCTTGCAAAACCATAAAAATAGAGGCTAACTTATCAGGTGAAACGTGAGTTCCGTAGATCTGCCAGCTAATTTGATAATTCTGGCAGTAAATGCATTTCAGATTACAACCGGAAAAAAATACCGTACCTGATCCAGAAAGTGAGGATTTTGTTTGTAGATTCTTTTTGTAATCATAATAGCCACTCAGGCATGGCTCTTCTCCGAAATGAAGGCAATAGTGAGCCACAAGCGCATGATTACCAACTCCGCAGAAACCGATTTCGCCTTTATCTCTATTGACATGGCACATTCTCGGGCATAAATGGCAATCAGATCTGTTGTCAGAAAGTGCGTCTATGGCAATTTTAATGAGCCGTATTTTTTGATCCTTTTTTTGCATTGACAGAAATAGAGTGATTTTGTAATGTCACGTGAAATTAGCAAAAAGTTGCTCGTTTCAAAGGCTTTACAATAAAAAGCTTTCAATCTCAAAGAAAAATTCAAAAAAACCTTATGTTTCGCTCTCCAAGGGAAAAAAATGAAAATAAAATTTTGGGGAACTAGAGGATCTACACCAGTACCTGGAAAAGATACCATTATCTACGGAGGAAATACAACCTGCCTGGAGATAGATCTTATGAGTGGAAAAAAGATAATAATAGATGCTGGCACAGGAATTCGATCTCTTGGCAATGAATTGGAATCTTTCAAAGAAAATATAGATATATATCTTCTTATTACCCATATCCACTGGGATCATATTTTTGGTTTCCCTTTTTTTTCTCCAATATATCAATCCTCAACCAAAATCCAAGTTGATGGATACAATTTATGTATGAAAGGTCTTCGATACAGTTTTGACAATAAAATGGGAGACGGCTTTTGGCCAGTCAGGTTTGAGGAGCTTAGCGCAGACATACAATTTATTGACAAATTGAAGAATGGCTCCCTTGAGATTGACGACACTATTATAGATACTGTTCCCTTACGTCACCCTCAAGGAGGATTAGGGTTTCGGTTTCGCGAAGGGGGAAAAACCCTTGTGTTTTTGACTGATAATGAGCTTGATGTTGCTAAAAAATCATTCAATAATTATATCACCTTTTGTAAAGAAGCAGATATCCTTATACATGATAGCCATTACACACCAGAGGAAATAACGAAACATAGGGGGTGGGGTCATTCAGATTATCAATCGGCTATTGAGCTTGCTCTGAAGGCTCATGTGAAAAAACTTGTCCTTTTTCACCATGCGCCAGAAAGAAAAGATAGCGATATGATTAAATTAACGATTCTCTGTCAGGACTTAATTAAGGAAAAAAATGTAGATTTGGAGATAGAGACAGCGAAAGAAAATTCTGTGCTTGTGCTTTAAAAAAATAGTCACATATATTCGTTGGGTTTATTTCAACCCCTTTTTGCTTTAGACATTATACGTGATAGACCGGATAGCAATTCCAAGATTTTCTCTGCCTTATTCGGATCTATTGTCCCTACACCGCATGCAGGTGTAATAATTGATCTTTCAGCCACCGTATTTCTATCGATGCCCCACTCATACAATGTATTAAGTCCTTTTTCTAACTGCATTTTCAAACCATCAAGTGTTTCCTCACCAGTAAAGGAACTGGTAGGAACTACTCCCCATGCAACTGTGCCACCATTTTCAATAAATTGTATGATTTCCCTCCTGTAGAGCAAAAAATAATCCATATAATCAAATGCATCGAAATTTACGATATCAACACCTGTTTCAATTATCATTGACCAATCGGTATTTCCACAGCAGTGGATACCAACTAATGCATTACTTCGTGATTTTATATACTCAACAACCTCTTGTAAAAGTCTAATGACCTCTTCTCTTTGGATAGGCGTAAAGGCTGAACCAAAACCAGAGAGGTATGGCTCATCTATAAAAAGCATAGGCATCTTTTTCGTTAAAGATATCTTATTAATAATCCATAGTGCCTTAATTGCTAAGCCCTTTACTATCGTGTCCATAATTTCATTATTATAAAGGGCAGATTTTCCTTTTGCATCTATCAGACTTCCCGCAAACGTAATGGGACCAACTATTTGACCCTTAATAAAAGGCCCATAACTCTCAGTGTTTTTTTCAATCAATTCCAGAAGTTTATACAGACCAGCTGCATATTCATGGCTGATAGCAAAATAATCTGTATCCTCAGCCATAAAATGTTCATAGAAAGAGATGAGATCATTGTCCTTTGTGTCTTTAGCACTGATGAACAGGGAGTTTTTCTTTAGATCCAATTCAATTCGTGGAAGCCTTTGACTTGCCTGGATGGTCATATCTTCAAAATGGCTCCGCTTAACGAACTGAGGCCAAAAAGGTATGTCCGGAAAGAATTTAAGGATGTGCTGGCAGGTTGTATCTACATTTAAAAAAGGTACGCTCCCTACACCTGTAGCCATAAAATTAAAGGTAAAACGTGTTTTCAATTCACTCCCTGTCATACTCTTTCAATGTATTCTTTTGAGCGTGTGTCGATTTTCACTGTATCTCCGATATTGACGAAAAATGGAACTTGGATAACGCCTCCTGATTCAAGGGTGGCTGGTTTACCACCTCCTGTTACTGTGTTTCCCTTCATTCCTGGCTCAGTTTGAGCAACCTCCAAATCAACAAAATTGGGAAGCTCAACATCCATTATCCTGTCGTTGTATATAAGCACCTTAACATTTGTGTTTTCTTTTAAAAAAAGTCTGTTCTCTTTTAACTGTTCAGCTGATAAAAAAATCTGTTCAAAGGTTTCGGTATCCATAAAACAAAACTCACCTTTGTTCTGATAGAGATATTGCATTTCCTTTTCCTGTATATTTGGGGGGGGAACTTTCTCTCCAGCTCTAAATGTTTTTTCCAAAACTTGTCCGGTGATCATATTTTTCAGTTTTGTCCTCACAAATGCACCACCTTTGCCTGGCTTTACATGCAAAAACTCTGTCACGGTAAATGGTTTACCATCCAATTCTATCTTTAATCCTTTTTTAAAATCTGCTGTTGAGTACATTGATGTTCCGTTTCCTTTTTTATGATTAAATGGTTAAGTCGTTACGTAGCTCCTGCGAAATTTAATTAGCAACAGAGCATGTTTATATCTTTTTTGCTTTATGCCACTCCACTGGCTCAGACCTGATTTGAAAGAAATGAATTTGTATGACTAAACATGAAAACAATAAAGCGATTAAATATTACAGGAGCTTCATCGCACCAGGTCCATCCTTAAAACAAGGTCCTTGTGCATTTATGTGGG
>CAZBBQ010000001.1:2119-32101 GCA_964489745.1 uncultured Desulfobacteraceae bacterium | reverse complement strand
CCCGCTGCCATAAAGGCAATGGCCCAGGATGCAGCATAGACAAACCGTGCACTTACTCCAAGGGACAGGGCGGCTGTTTCATCGTCTGCTGTTGCCTGCATGGAAAGACCCCATCTCGTATACTTAAAAAAGGCAACAAAAACGAGAAAGAGCACAATGGCCAGCACAAAGGACCAGAAGTATACCGTTGAGATTTTCAAAAAACCGATGGTAAATGGTTTAAGAGAAAATATAGCAGGAGTGAATACCCTTGTATCTGTCCCCCATATAAACTCAATCAATCCCTTAAAAAAGAAAGAAAGCCCTACGGTTACCATTATCACTGCCAGGATTGGCTCCCCGATAAGCCTGTCTAAAAATATTCTTTCAACCAGTATCCCAAGTACAATACCGATAATCAAGGTGAATAAAATGCTTAAAACGAAAGGGATACCTAACATGTAAAAAGAGAGTGTGGTATAGGCCCCAAAGAGGGTCAGTTCTCCCATTGCCAGGTTCAATACACCGGAGCACTTGTAGATTAAAACCCAACCCAGGGCAACTAGTGCATATATCCCCCCAACCATAATACCGGTAGTTAAAGTCATTAAAAATAATTCCATTCTCTTCTATCCCCCTTTATTTATGTGCCCTTAGCATTAAAGTGAGTTATACTGATAAAAGTTTTCAAAATTCTTGAATTCCTCAATTCCTGAATCCCTAAATCTCCACCCTAATTACACTTTAATCTCTTGAATACGCAGATCTACTTTTATAGGCTGCATCCTTCCGTCCTCATAAGTGATTGTCATATCCAGGTGGACCGTGTCTGCATCCTTATAAAGGGTCTCTACAATATCCTTGTAACGCTGACCCATAAAACTCCTCCTTAGCTTGCTGGTCCTGGTTAATTCATCATCATCTGCATCAAATGCCTTGTAGAGGTTGACAAATTTGTTTATTCTGGCTGGTTCCGGAAGCGCTTTATTGGCCTCTTCTATCTGTTTCTGGATAAGGTCATAGATCCTCGGATCCTGGGATAGTTCCGGATAACTTGTATAATTAATCTTATGCTCGTCTGCCCATTTGCCAACAACAGAATAATCAATACACATAACAGCAGTTACATAGGGTAAGGTATCTCCAATAACCCATGCATCCTGTATGTATGGGCTGAATTTAAGCCTTGCTTCCAGATATTGAGGAGCAAAGGGCCTGCCATCATTCAGTTTCAAAACATCCTTTGATCTGTCAAAGACAACTAAATGACCGTCGTCATCAATAAAACCAGTGTCCCCTGAGTGAAGCCACCCATCCGTTAATGCATTCTTTGTTTCTTCATCATTTTTGTAGTAACCCTGAAATACCGATGGGCTTTTGCAGATGATCTCTCCATCTTCTGTGATCTTCACCTCAGTTTCAGGTATAGCGGTCCCCACTGTGTCAAATTTTATGTCCCCATCCCTGTGTGTAACGGATATTCCAGCTACCTCTGTCTGACCATATATCTGTTTGAGGTTTACGCCCAGGGCATGGAAAAAACGAAAATGCTCGGGACCCATTGCAGCGCCGCCCGTGTAACAATACCGGAGTCGCGACATTCCAAGGTGGTCCTTGAGCTTCTTCTGCATAATCACATAAGAAAAATAATTCAGGGCCTTCCAGTACCACGGAATAGGCTTCTTTTCAAACTTTAGATCTGCGACATGATACCCTATCTTTGTACCCACCTCATATGCCTTTCTCTTTATCCATGCGGAATCCAGATATTTTACCTGGACCTGACGGGTCATTCCCTCATAAAACCGTGGCGCAGCAAACATAACATGAGGTCCGATCTCTCGAATATTATGCTGGGATGTTTCCGGTTCCTCCGGGAAATTAAGTGTGTAGCCTACCAGGAGGCCGCAGGATATGGACATCATCTGCTCCCCGATCCAGGCAAAGGGAAGATAGGATACAAAGTCATCGGTTTCATAACATGGGTCAATTGCCATGAGATTTTTGCCCATACTCAGCATATTGTAATGGGTTAAGAGAGCCCCTTTGGGAAGGGCAGTTGTGCCTGATGTATAAAACAAAAGACAGATTTCTTGACCATTGCCTTCATTAATCATTTTTTCAAATAGATCTGGTTCTTTCTCATCCAGCTCCTTGCCAAGCTCCTGGACCTTTATTATGCTTTTTAAATTTGGCTGATGGTAGCGCCTCATCCCTTTTGGGTCATCCCATATTACGTATTCTAATTTTGGGCAATCAGGCATAATGGCTAATGCCTTATCGACCTCCTCCTGAGTTTCTCCTACAAAGAATTTGCTATCTGAATGATCTATTATATATTTGACCTCCTCCATCATACAATCCTGAAAGAGCCAGACCGGTATGGCTCCAGCACACATAGCAGCCATCTCTGCCCAGACACCTTCCGGCCTATTATCACCAATCATGGCCACCTTTTCCCCTCTTTTTAGTCCAAGGCTGACCATTCCCAGGCATAAATATTTTACCCTCTCATAGTAGTCCTGCCATGTGTAAGGCAGCCATACCCCAAACTCCTTTTCTCTCATGGCAACTTTTCCATCACCATATTCTTTGCATCTTTTTAAAAATACTTGTGGGATAGTGAGGTTTTTTGTTATCTCTATATGTTCTGCCATTTTATCTCCTTGATATGTAAAGATCCTCTTCACCTAAATATGCCTTAACAACCTGGGGGTTTTTGCCAACCTCATCCGGGGTACCATCAGTAACTATATTTCCGAAATCAAGGACAATAACCCTGTGGGAGATATCCATTACCACACCCATATCGTGCTCTACTAATATACAGGTTACCTTCCAGCGTTTCTCTTCGTTTATATCGAGAATAAACCTGGCCATGTCTTCAACCTCTTCTAAGTTCAAGCCTGCCATGGGTTCATCCAAAAGAATAACCTCTGGCCTGAGTGCCAGGGCCCTTCCAAGCTCAACTCTCTTTTGTGAGCCATAAGGAAGCATGTGCGCAACCTGATCACGGATAGACTCGATCTCTAATAGATCGATGATCTCCTCCTCGATGAATTTCCGGTCTTCTATCTCTTCTCTTTTTGGGTTGCCCACATAAATAGAGCCGCTCAGGATGTTAGTTTTGAGATGTATATGGGACCCCATTCGGATATTTTCAGTAACGGTCATTCCACCATACAGCTCAAGCTTCTGGAAAGTTCTGCCTATTCCAAGTGCGGCAATCTTATGAGGAGCAAGGTTATTAATTCTCTGTCCCCTATAAAAAATGTTTCCCTTCTGGGGGCGATAAAGGCCATTAATGCAATTCATCATTACAGTTTTACCTGCTCCATTTGGTCCAATAATAGAATGTATCTCTCCCTTTCGCACCTCTAAGTCAACACCATTCAATGCCTGAACTTTACCAAAAGCCATATGAATATTTTCGAGTTTTAGGAGAACATCACCTTCTTTTACTTCACCTTGGGTGTTCATACGTTTTAAGCCTCCGTATTGAGCTATTTAAATTTATGAAATAATAGCAGAATACCCCGCTGTTCAAAGCGGGGATGCGTGCATCAATGTAAATAATGCCATATTAATCGGCATCATATGGGATGCCGATCGTGATGCCCCGTCTTTCAAGTCGTAAAGATTTCGCTATATTTGGATAAATAAAAAGCAAAAAAAAGAGCCTATCATGTAAAACTAGACTGAATAATAGACTTTTCTGGATTCTTTAATAATCTTTAATAATTTTTTATTTCTAAAGACTACTTCAAGCTTATAAGAAATGAGTAATATTGAACGCATATTTACTGTGATGAAAGGATTTTTTAACAACTCCGTGGTTAGTTCTTGGTTGTTTACTTTTTTATATTTTGTTTGTCAACATATTTTTGAAAAACTTTTTAAAAAAATATTTAAGAAACTCTTAGCATTAGAAAGCAGTTACAATGCAGCACAAAATATCTGTGTCCGTCTGCGTGGGTCTATGGCTAAGACGATTGAAAAATGTTACCTTTTAATACCGCCCTGATAAAACTTGCGGTATGAGGTTCTCTTGACATTGGCACAAAAAATAATCATCTGTCATTCCAGCGATAAAATCCCGGACAATCATAGCAAGAGGCGCAGTGTCTCTATAATGAGAGGACATCCCATCTAAAAATTCTTTAAAAATAACTGAATTATCATTGCCAGCTTTTAAATCATTATAATATTTATTAAAAAGCATTTCAAACATCAGGAGCAACTTATCGGTTTGGTTTTTAGTCTTAGGATTGGTGTAAATAAACTCTTGGTTAAAATCCTTAAGCCTTTTTAAGGCATGTGCAACCTCAGGGCTAAATGAGAGGGAGTGTTTTTCCAGGCTTTCAACGATTAAATCCTCAACCAGGGTGTATACAATAGTTCCATTTGTTTCTCCCAATATGCGGCGACAATCCGCCGGGATTTCATTTCTTTTTATCAAACCCAGTCTAATTGCATCCTCTATATCTCTCCCTATATAACTAATGGTATCTGCCATCCTCACGGTGCATCCCTCTATTGTCATAGGCCAGATAGATGCATTAGGATTTTCTATTACCTTTTTCATATCTTCTTCAAATCGAGTAAAATCTTTATCTTCATCAGGATATAAGGCAGCATTATGCACCTCGCCATTATGACAAAGGATGCCATCCAAAACCTGGAGAGATAGGTTCCAGCCAACTCCCTTCCTTTCTATTGCCTCCAAAAAACGAACACCCTGTACATTGTGTAAAAAATTACCTAGTCCATATTTCTGAGATAAATCTGAGAGAAACCTTTCACCATCGTGGCCAAACGGTGTATGACCTATATCGTGGCCAAGAGCAATAGCCTCAATAAGATCCTCATTAAGTCGTAAAAGACGGCCTATCGTCCTGCCAATCTTGGAGACGAATTGCACATGAAGAACACGATGAGTAATGTGATCATTTTTTATAAGATAGAAAACCTGGGTCTTATCAATGTATCGGGAATAGGCTAAAGAATGGAGAATCCGGTCGGTATCAATAGAAAAATTATCCCTGTGACTATCAATAATCTCTGGCTCGTCTCTTCGTCTAACAGCCTGCGCACTCAAGGTAGCATAAGGAGAAAGCCTGTCCTTTTCTAAAAGACGGAGTTGTTGTTTAATGTCTTTTAAGATTTTTGTCTTATTCATTTTTGAAACTCGAAACTTGATTTAATTTTATATTCTGTGACTTTGATTGCCTATACCTTTAAATATTAGAAATGCTAACGGTTGACCCCTGACCAGCTTAAAATTTTAATAAAACTTTCTACCAGAGGTCAATGTATATTTGATACTTGAAACTGAAAACTTGATTTATGATAGTTTGGTCTTATAATTACAGTATATCGCAAAAATTGGGATCTATATATCATATTATTAAGGAAATAATTATAAGATATGAGTTTTTTATGTCCTTTTCAAGTTTCAAGTTTCCTGTTTCAAGGATCAACAAATTAATCCTCCATTCCACTGAAAAAAAGGTTTTGTCAACTATCCTTGGATATCGAATGATTAACAGAGGGGATAGCATCATTGTAGCTGTATCCGGAGGAGCAGATTCTGTCTGCCTTTTAAAAATCCTTTACGCACTTAAGAAATACTTGAATATCAGGTTAACTGTTGCACATTTTAATCATGGATTGAGACCAAAAGAAGATGAAAAAGAAACAGAATTTGTTGTCAAGTTAGCGAAGAGGCTCGATCTGGCTTTGATCTGCGATACGTCCAATACCATAACAAAGGCACATGGGAGTTCTATTGAGGAAAGAGCAAGAGAGGTGAGATATCAATTTTTTCAAAAAGCTATCCATGAGAATCATGCTCAAAAGCTCGCCATTGGCCATACTATGAATGATCAGGCAGAAACAGTGCTTATGCATTTTCTAAGAGGAACCGGGCTAACGGGTTTATCCGGAATACCTCCAATGCGACAAAATTGTTTTATAAGACCTCTCATAGATATAAAGAGGGATGAAATTCACACCTATTTAAAACAAAATAACGAGTCATTTATAATAGATAGTTCAAACCTTGAAACAAAGTATCTAAGAAATAAAATACGCTTAGAGTTGCTACCTCTGCTTCTTGACTATCAACCAAAACTTGTCGAACACTTGGGTGACCTTGCATTTCTATGTAGACAAGAAACCCAATTTATAGATGAAGAGGCAAAAAAGATATTGGATATGATAACCTTGGATTCCTCAAAGCATTCCTTAGAGCTTTCCCTTACCACCTTTACTACCATCTCATGTTCTCTTCAGTATCGTATTATCAGGCAGGCAATAAAAAAAATAAAGGGAAACCTTAGAAAGATTGACAGAGGACATATTAAGACAATCGTAGATTGTGCCAATAAGGATAAACCTCAAATCAAGGTAAATCTTCCTGAAAATATTATAGTAAAGAAGATATATAACAGGCTCAGACTTTCTTTAGGAGATATGATTGAAACTCACAATTACTCCTACTCTCTAAATACTATAGGGAGATTTCAGATTCAGGAGATCAATAAAACAATCTCTTTTACGGAAATATCGAAAAATGATTTCAGTTTGTCCACTGCTTCGCCGCAAGAGGCATTCCTTGATCTTGACAAGCTCAAATGGCCTCTGAGAGCAAGAAACTTCAGAACGGGAGACAAATTTATACCCCTTGGCGTGAATGGGTTTAAAAAGGTGAAAGATGTCTTTATCAATAATAAAATCCCATCGGAGGAAAGAAAAAAAATACCTATTCTTGTAAGCCGTGATGATATAGTATGGGTTTATGGCATAAGGATTGATGAAAGATACAAGATCAAACAGGAAACAAAAAGAATTTTAAGATGTAAAATTGAGTAAAGTGTGCTATACTTAAATGTTTTAAATAATATTTTATAATTTGTCTATTTTAATAATCATAAAGGAGAACACATTTGAACACATTTTCTAAAAATCTTACTCTCTGGCTGGTTATCAGTCTCATGATGATCCTGCTATTTCAAATTTTTAAAAAAGAAACGAAGCAGACTGGACAGCTAAGCTATAGTCAATTCTTGAACATGGTAGAACAAGGCGAGGTCACCCAGGTAACCATTCAAGGGGACAAAATATTTGGTAACTCAAATCAAGGCAGATTCTTTCGAACATTTGCGCCTAAGGATCTTGAGCTAATACAAATTTTACGCAATAAGCAGATCGAGATAACTGCAAAACCGGATAACACGTCTCCATGGTATATGACAATTCTTGTATCCTGGTTCCCCATGCTTCTTTTAATTGGAGTGTGGATTTTCTTTATGCGCCAAATGCAGTCAGGAGGAGGCAAGGCGCTCTCTTTCGGGAAAAGCCGGGCGAGACTCGCAACTAATGAAAAAGATAAGGTAACATTTGATGATGTCGCTGGCATTGAAGAAGCTAAGGAAGAACTTCAAGAGATCATAGAATTTCTAAGAGACCCAAAGAAATTTACCCGTTTAGGAGGCAGGATCCCAAAAGGTGTGCTTCTGATTGGTGCCCCTGGGACAGGCAAAACTTTGTTAGCCAGGGCTATAGCAGGAGAGGCAAGCGTCCCTTTCTTAAGTATAAGTGGTTCCGATTTTGTAGAAATGTTTGTAGGTGTCGGAGCATCCCGTGTGAGGGATCTCTTTCTCCAGGGCAAAAAGAATGCCCCATGCATCATCTTCTTAGATGAGATTGATGCTGTTGGTCGACATCGAGGAGCTGGATTAGGAGGGGGTCATGATGAAAGGGAACAGACATTAAATCAGCTCTTAGTTGAAATGGATGGATTCGAATCTAATGAAGGAGTTATCCTTATTTCAGCCACTAACAGGCCTGACGTACTTGACCCTGCATTACTGCGACCAGGAAGATTTGACAGGCAGGTGGTTGTGCCCGTGCCTGATGTCAGGGGACGGGAAAGTATATTAAAGGTGCACACAAAGAAAACCAGGATCGGAGATGATGTTGATCATTCGGTAATTGCCAGAGGAACGCCAGGTTTTACTGGTGCAGACCTTGAAAATATGACGAATGAGGCAGCGTTGCTTGCAGCCAGAAGAAACAAAGACAAAATAGATATGCAAGACATGGAAGATGCGAAAGATAAGGTGCTTATGGGTGCAGAAAGGAAGAGCATGATCATAAGCGATGAAGAGAAAAGAACGACCGCCTATCATGAAGCAGGACATACCTTGATAGCAAAACTTCTCCCTGATACCGATCCCATACATAAAGTGACCATAATTCCAAGAGGCATGGCTCTTGGCCTGACACAGCAACTTCCTTTAAATGATAAACATACCTACACAAAGGAGTATCTTTCAAATAACATCTGCATCCTCATGGGAGGAAGAATAGCCGAGGAGATTGCCTTAAATACCCAGACTACTGGAGCAAGCAATGATATAGAAAGGGCAACGGAGATAGCAAGAAAGATGATCTGTGAATATGGTATGAATGAAAACCTCGGCCCATTGAGTTTTGGGAAGAAAGATGAAGAAATATTCTTGGGACGTGAGATTTCCCAGCACAGGGATTACAGCGAAGCAACAGCGCAAAAGATTGACCAGGAGGTTAATAATCTTATAGATGTGTCCTATAAAAAATCGCATAAGCTCATAAGTAATAGCCTTACTATCCTTAATGATTTAGCCACCGCTCTTTTGGAAAAAGAAACTCTCAATGGCCATGAAATCGATAAAATAATGGGCACAAAAAAGAAAAAAAGACACACCACAAAATCAACAGAAAAAAAGAAAATTGATTCACAAGACAAGAAAAGCTAATATTTTAAATTGGTTAGGCTATACTATTGATTTAGATTCTAAAACCTTTATTATGGGTATTTTGAATATTACCCCTGACTCTTTTTTTGATGGAGGCAGCCATTTCCACGAAAATGATGCAGTGAAGCACGGTTTGAAAATGGCCGCCGAAGGTGCTGATATTATTGATGTAGGAGGAGAATCGACAAGGCCTTTTTCAGATCCCCTCCCCCTTGACGAAGAGTTAAGGAGAGTAGTGCCTGTTATCAAGGCCTTGTCTCAAGAGATAGACATTCCAATAAGCGTAGACACCTATAAGAGTGAGGTAGCCAGTCAGGCCATAGAGGCTGGCGCCACAATGGTCAACGACATAAGCGCACTTAAATTTGATCCTGCAATGGGTCGATTGGTTGCAGATGCAGGCATACCAATCGTATTGATGCATATGAAAGGAACACCAAAAAATATGCAGACAAACCCTACCTACAAAGACCTTTGTGGTGAAATAATAGATTTTTTAGGCAAGGCCATAGAACAGGCTGTCAGTGCAGGTATAAAAAGAGATGTTATTATCATTGATCCCGGTATTGGCTTTGGTAAATCCTGTGATGATAATCTCAAAATAATAAACAATTTACCTACATTTTCTTCTCTTGGACAACCGCTTCTGGTGGGTACCTCTAATAAGGCTTTTATTGGCCATGTGCTTGGCCTTTCAGTAGAATCTCGTGAAAGTGGCACAATGGCTACTGTTGCTGCTTCTGCGCTGAACGGAGCAAATATTGTGAGGGTTCACAATGTGAAGGCCACCAAAGAGACAGTAACGATGATTGATGCTATAATGAAAGCCGAAATTTAAAATCCTTCGACATAGCTCAGGATGGTGAGCCTGTCGAACCACTGGGTACTTATTCCTATGCTACTATGTATTGATGCTGGTAATACAAATATTGTTATGGGTATCTTTCAAGATGATACACTGCGTAATCACTGGCGAATAAGAACAGAAAGAGATATGACCAGTGATGAATTCACTGTATTAATCAACAACCTGTTTATCCCAGCACGATTAGAGATACAGAGCATACGTGATGTAATTATCTCTTGCGTTGTGCCGCCTCTTCTTAGCTCACTAAAAGAGTTTTGCTTGGTTCATTTTAACCATGAACCAATGATTGTTGGCCCGGATATAAGGATAGGATTGGCCATTAAATATGATAATCCAAAAGAGGTTGGCGCTGACAGGATTGTTAATGCAGTAGCTGCATACCAGAAATATAAAATGGGCCTCATTGTGGTAGATTTTGGCACAGCTACGACCTTTGATTACATATCCTCTGAAGGTGCCTATGAAGGGGGTGCAATCGCCCCTGGCATAATTATCTCTGCTGAGGCTCTTTTTCAAAAGGCCTCTAAGCTCCCTCGAGTTGAGATATTTGACAAACCAAAAACTGTAATAGCCAAGGAAACCATAAGTAGTATAAATTCAGGCCTTGTGTATGGTTATGCTGGTCTCGTTGATGGAATAGTAAATCGGATAAAAAAAGAGATGGGATCTAACCTTACCGTTATTGCAACAGGGGGCCTTGCCACATTGATAAAATCAGAATCTGAGAGCATCGATTATGTTGAAGAATTCTTGACCCTGGATGGATTGAAAATACTGTTTAAGCTTAACTCCCATCAATAAGCAGTAACCCTTCTATTATTACAACATTATTCCTTTCACATAGAGGGTTATTTTACCAGCTATCTCACCTAATATTTTATTCGGTCTAAAAAAAATAAAGGCAAGAATTTACGTCAGATAGACATTAGATTGATGGTGAGTGTTCAGAGGTTCAGCGTTTCCAGATGAAATCTGGATTCAAGGGCATCTTTCTTTCAATACTCGTGCTCATAGGCTGGAAAGCGCTTGATAAGCCAACGAATGGCACTACCAGGTCTCGATCCAAGCACTATGCTCAAATAATTCAGCGTGTACGTATTAGTGCTTCAGACCTGCACAACGCTTGCCTGCCTTAGCAGGGATGGCAGGCGAGTTTTAGGCCAACCCTGAACCTGTGAACGGTTAAGTAAGATTAAAGGTTGTCAATAAACAAGAAATAGGATAAAAAACTTTCAAAGAAAAGGCATAGAGCACAGTTGAATAAAGGGAAATTATGCCGACTCATATAATAAAATGAAAAGAGAACAGGTAAACAATTTTCAATCCTGGTTTAATGATTACGTGTCAAATTTTTACTCTAAAGGCCAGGATCAAGAAAACGACTGGGCTATTCAGCTAAAAGAAGAGCACTCCTGGAAAGTAAGAGAAGAAATAATAGCTATCAGCCGGAGATTACACGTATCTGAGAATGATATATTAATTGCCGAAATTCTCGGTCTTTTCCATGATATTGGTCGCTTTTATCAATACCAAAAATATAAAACATTCAGGGATGATATCTCTGAAGATCATGCAAAAATAGGAGCACAAATAGTTGCAGATTCTCACCTCTTGAAAGATTTAACCGAGGTTGAGAAAAATATAATTACAAAGGGCATCCTTTATCACAATATTCATACACTTCCTGAGGATACAGACCCTCATTGTCTCTTTTTTTGCAAATTACTCAGGGATGCTGATAAACTGGACATCTGGAGGGTAATAATAAATTATTACTTTAGAAAACAAAATCGTAATCATAATCCGGTTCTCGAATTAGGACTGCCAGACACACCTGGATATTCTAATACAGTTTTGAATGATCTGTATTCTGGTCAAACATCAAGCTCGAATACCATTAAAAATTTAAATGACTTTAAACTTCTTCAAATTGGTTGGGTTTATGATATAAACTTTTACCCGACATTCCAGGAAATTAAAAAACGAAACTACATAAAAAAGATTGCTTCCACTCTTACAGAAACTCAAGCGCTTAAAAAGGCGATCAAGAGAGTTAATAATTACCTGATGCTGAATTTAATATAAACATTGAAAGTAAGGTGTAAGGCTAACGCATTCACACGGTATAAAAAAAGGATCCTCATTGCATGAGCATTATTTGTAATCTTAATAATCTCCCCCAAGATATTACAAACTCTGTAGTTACTATAGGAAACTTTGATGGAGTCCATCGGGCACATCAAAAAATTTTTAAAAAGATTATAGCCAGGGCCAGAGATTTACATGGAACATCTGTGGTTATTACCTTTGAGCCACATCCGATAAAGGTAATGTTTCCTACGAAGGCGAAACCACTCATAACGCTTTTAGAGCAAAAGAAAGAACTGATAATAAATCAAGGGATCGACTTACTTCTTATAATAGAGTTTACCAAAGAATTTGCTGCTATTTCAGCCGAAGATTTTGTAAAAGATATCTTGGTGGATAAATTAGGGGTGAAAGAAATAGTAGTCGGTTATGATTATGTCTTTGGTCATAGCAGGCAAGGCAATATAGAAGTTCTGAGGGAAATGGGTTCTCTGTTCAATTTTAATGTCCAGCAAGTAGATCCTGTGTATGTAGAAAATGTTTTGGTATCGAGTACATCAATCAGAAATCTCGTTATGGAAGGAAATCTCGTTGGTGCAAAAAAATTACTTGGAAGAAATTACCAGATAAGAGGAAAGGTTATCAGAGGAATGAATAGGGGTGGTTCTTTATTGGGCTACCCCACAGCAAATCTAAGATTGACTGATGAACTAATACCAAAAGAGGGTGTATATATTGTTTTAATAGATATAGGCGGCAAGACGTATCAAGGGTTGACCAACATTGGCTACAATCCAACGTTTAAGGATAAAACCTTGTCGGTTGAGACCTATATTTTTAATCTATCTGCTAATATTTTAAATCAAAAGATTAAGGTTAATTTCCTCTCCCACCTGCGGGATGAAATAACTTTTGCGAGCAGCAAGGAACTTTCTCAGCAGATCGATCAAGATGTTGATCAGGCACGAGAATTCTTTCAAAAGAAAAAAGATACACTATGAAATGGAAATTCTGGCTTGGTCTTTTGATTAGTGTCGCATTTCTTTATATTGCATTCCATAATGTGGATTTAAGCCTCCTGTATTTATCCATTCAATCAACTAATATTCTTTTTTTTATCCCAATTGTTGCGTTAACTTTTTTCTTTTATTTTATACGGGCCTTACGATGGTTTCATCTTTTAGAGCCAATAAAAAAAATCGGTCTATTCAGCCTGTTTTCTTCCACAGTTATCGGTTTTGCCGCAAACTGTGTTTTTCCTGCACGACTGGGTGAATTTATAAGGGCAAACCACATTGGACGTATGGAAAACATAAGCAAAAGTTCCTCATTGGCAACCATTGTTATTGAGAGGCTCTTTGATGTTTTTACCATCCTCCTCATGGTATTACTTGTGATACTTTTTAATGATTTTCCTTCCGAATGGAAATCAATAGAAAAGGCCCTCAAAACAGGAGGATTTTTCCTGTTCATTTTTTTTATCATTTCAATCTTTCTCCTTATCGGGCTAAAAAAAAGACCAACACCTTTCTCACTGTCTTTCAACGTTTTCTTTTCTTTTTGCCGCATACCATACAACAGAGGATCATTGACATTCTGAAAGGTTTCAGCAACGGTCTTGTCCTTGTTAAAGGCCCATCTCAACTTTTTGCAGTAATATTTTACTCTCTCACACTCTGGTGTCTTACAGCATTTCAGATTTATATCCTTGGTTTTTCAATGGGCATATCACTGCCTTTTTTAGCCCCCTTTTTTATTCTGATACTGCTATGCCTGAGTGTCACATTGCCGTCGGCACCTGGCTATATCGGCACGTTTCATGTGGCATGCCAATATGCGTTAATCTTTTATGGTTTCAGTAAGGAAAAGGCATTATCAATGGCCATCCTTCTTCATGCCGCAGGATTTATCCCTACTCTTATTTTAGGCGCACTATTATTTTTACTTCACCATATCTCAGTACGTAACCTTACTGATAAATAACCGTAAACAAGAAAAAAACTGGACATTTAGATTAAATATCTTATTCTTTATAAGAAAGACTAATGGAGAAAATAATTATGAAAAAATGGTATCTAATATATGTAATGAGTGCCCTTATTATCTTTTCATCAGGCTGCGCCCCTTCTTATAAGGCAAGGCCTTTATCATTTAAGCATCCATCTGCGTATCCAAATACTACCCAGGTTGCGAATACTGTAATCGGCTCAAGGGCATTTGTTGACAAAAAAGAAGCCCAAGAGGCCTTTGGTTTTGATGTAAGGTCAGCCGGCATGCTTCCAGTTCAAATTGTGGCAGATAACCAAGGCCAAAAAGGACTCTATATTGTTGCCAATCAAACATTTCTTCAGGATAAAGAAGGTAACCTCTGGCCTGTGTTAACAGATAAATTTGCATACGAGCGGGTAACGAAATATGCGCAAACCAAAGAGATCTTTAAGCAAGGAGCGTATGCAGGTGTAATGTCTGCGGCTGCTGGTGCACTCATTGGAGCAGCTATTGGTATTGTTACTGGTGAAAATGTTGCCTCCGCAGCAGGAAAGGGAGCAGCTATAGGTGCTGCTGCAGGAGGAACTGCCGGTGGTTTAAAAGGCTATGACTCAGCGTATCAGGCCCGAAGAGAGGTCATGGAAGACTTTGAAAGCAAAAGCTTGAAAAATAAATCCCTTTCCCCTAATAACCTTAGTTATGGCTTTATATTCTTTCCTGGAGAGGCCACGTCCGTCCAATCACTCAGGTTACAATTGAAAGAAAAAGACTCGAATAGAATTTTCACCGTAAATTTAAAATTTGAATAAAAACTCGTAGCTATCTACATCATATGGAGAGGGTTTTATCAGTACTGCGCTTCCTTTTCAGCCCTTCTTGCATGCGATTAATAGCCCTTTCCATCTCCTCAAGAAGTTTTTGAACTTGTTTGCTGATAGGCTTTTTTAGTGCCCTGTATTCCTTTTCTGTATCTTCAGCAAACTTTTTTATTCTCTTTTTAAGCTGGGCTACCTTTTCTTCCAGGTTTTGCCGGCTATTTCTATATTGCTCACGTTTCTCTTTTGAGAGGTCTTTCCCTTCTGCCAGATTTTCCTTCAAGGCCTTTTCTATTTTCCTTAGTTCCACAAGCATTTTTTGAAGTTTCTCCCCCATGGACTTCTCTGCCTTCTTGTGGATAGCGCCTCCTTTTTCTTTTAATTCCTTTTGAAATTCCTTTAATTCTTTCTCGGCAGCCTGGATCCCGGACGTTATAATTTCATTGACAGAATCTAAAATTTCTTTAATGCTCTCTTGAACGGTTATTTCAGGGCTTTTTCTATTGTTCGCCAAAAGCGGAGAGAAATATGATGTAATAAAAATACTCATAAAAAAGATAATGATACATTTCGATGTCATACTCCTCCCTCCTTGCTGATTATAGAATGGTCAACTCTGCTGCGATAAAATTTAAAAAATATATAGCACTATAGCACGTTTTTACCAATGAAAGATATACTATAGATACAACACCTATAGGCAACGTTCAAAGGATTTTTCGATAAAATCAAGGATCAAGCTATGACAAATGCAGTGACAAAAAAATAAGGGAATATGCTACAATGGCAATCCAAATAGTACTGACTCCAACGGTATCTCATTGTATTGAGACTGTGGCGAAAAGGGAATACTGGAAAAACGTGACTACCTATCTTAAAAAAAGAAAAGGGAATAAAAGGCTTGAGGGAGAAATAGAGCTTCTTAGGTTTTTCCTTGAGACAGCAGACTTCGCCAAGCTTAGGAAACAATCTGAAGAACACATTCTACATGGAAAACAGGTACAATTCATTCTGTCCATTAAAAACAAAAAATTAGTATATGAGATGATAATAGAGAATAGTGTCTAAAAAGATCTTGTAATCTATGTATTCAAATGATATAGGGTATCTCGGATTTTAGATTTACGAGAAATGTAACATTATTTTGAAACGACATGGTCCCGCTGAGCGGGATTTGAAGGGCATACCAAAAAAAAGACACCCATGCCCTTCCTTAAATTATTGAGCAGATACTAAAATCGATAAGTAACAAAATTTATCCTGGAGGAATACAATGCAGAGAGAATCCTACAAATGCATAGAGCACGGATGTATGAAAAGGAGAGATTTTTTGAAAATTTCTGGTATGTTTGGACTGGGGTTGGCAACATTCTCTGTAGGGATACGTTCTGCCGAAGCAGTGAAGTTTGATAAAAACCTCTATAAGGTCTCAAGATCCAGGACAGGCATGGGAACAATAGTGTCGATAACCACTTTTAATCCCTCCAAAGACCATGCAGAGGAATCTATCGCCTTAGCCTTTGAAGAGATAGAAAGACTCACAAAGATAATGAGCCGGTTTGATTCTGATAGCCCTGTGGCACTCATGAACCGTGACGGATTTTGTAATAAAGTTCCTCCTGAACTTTCCTTTGTTATTAAAAAATCCTTGCAGTATCACCAAATAAGTAATGGTTTTTTTGATATCACTGTAAAACCAGTTGTGGATCTATTGTCACAATCTTTTAAAGACCAAAAAGAGGTTATACAAAATAAGGAAAAAATTGCTGAGCTTTTGGAACTTGTTAATGCCAAACTGATTTCTTTACATGGAAATGATATGTCCTTTAAAAAGGATGGCATGGGAATTACTCTGGATGGTATTGCGAAAGGCTTTATTGTGGATAAGGCAATTGAGACACTAATGAAACAGGGGATCAAACATGCACTTATCAATGCAGGAGGAGACATTAGGACAATAGGTGACAAAGGCAATAACAGGCCATGGAAAATAGCCATCGAAGACCCGCTAAAGAAAAAAAATTACCCTGACATAGTCGCTATCACCAACAATTCTATAGCCACCTCTGGTAATTATGAGGTCTTTTTTGACAAGGAAAAAATCTTTCATCACATTGTCAATCCCAAAACCGGGGTGTCACCTCTTATCAATGCGAGTGTCTCTGTTCAGGCCCCCACTGCAATAGAAGCTGACGCACTTTCAACCACACTTTTTACCCTTGACCCAATCCAAGGAACAAGATTAATAAACTCTATTCCTTCATGCCAAAGTCTTATTATTACGAGAAATAAACAAAAAATCAAATCGACTAACTGGCACGGTGTGACTGCGTCATAATAAAAAACAGTCTCTCGTGGTTGGTGCGTAATCAGGCGGATTGAGCATGAATGTCAGAAAAGAATTCCTTCAATCGCTTTTCTCAGTTTTGGTAAGGTAGATGGATGTATAGCTGATATCGGAATCCCGCCAATTCTCGTAGCGAAATGATCGATCTGAGATTTGTTCAGCCTATCGATTTTGTTTAATACTAAAATAGTTGGTATCTCAGTCAGATCAAGGCTGTCCAAAATTATTTTTACTGAATCTATCTGATTTTCCACTCTTGGATTACTCATATCTGCTACATGAAGAAGAAGGTCTGCTTCATGAAGTTCCTCAAGGGTCGCAGCAAAGGCCTTAAAAAGATCCTTCGGTAAATCCTTAATAAAACCCACTGTATCAGTAATAATAGCATCCCCCTTGTTCAGCCTGAGATAGCGACTCGCAGTATCAAGGGTTACAAAAAGCCTATTTTCTACCTTTACATGACTTCTTGTAAAGGCATTAAGGAGGGTGGATTTTCCTGCATTTGTATACCCGACAATTGAGATTACCGGCACACCCCTATTTTTCCTTTTTTTTCTTCTCTCTTTCCTTTGGCGCCTAATCTCTACCAATTCTTTATTTAGCAGGGTAATCCTATCCCTTACCCGCCTCCTATTGATTTCCAGCTTTGTTTCTCCTGGTCCTCTCCCTCCTATCCCGCCAGTAAGTCTTGACATTGCGGTATTTTTGGTAATTAATCTGGGGAACACATACCGTAACTGAGCAAGTTCTACCTGTATTTTTCCTTCCCGTGTGATTGCCCTTTGAGCAAATATATCTAATATCAACTGTGTTCTATCAATCATCTTCATTTCTGTGGAATCTGTCAAAACCCTGACCTGCGCAGGGGTAAGCTCACCATCAAAGATGAGAAGGTCTGCGCCTGATTGAAGAGAACGTACGACTAATTCGCTGAGTTTTCCTTTCCCTAAAAGAAACCGTGAATCCGACTGTGTTTTTCTCTGAATAATAGAATCTACAACCAGGAGATTACCAGTGATTGCCAGCTCTTTTAATTCGTAAAGTGATTCCTCTGCCTCCTGCCTCGAGAACTTATTTACACTTATAAGGACAGCCCTTTCTTTTTTTTCCATACCAATGCGTGTTCCTGCTTTGGCAAGCTGAGCTTCAAGATCTCGTATAAATTCTAAAAAATTGATATTGAGTCTGCCAATATCAGGTATATGTTCTATGATCCATGGCTGTCCTGAATTATTCTTGGGAAGGATATGGGCATAATAAAGATCGGCGGGAACACCATTGTTGGTAATGTTGAGGCACACCATTAGATCGAGCTTTAGGAGGGCTAAATCCATTAAATCTTCTTGACTTAATGGCTCACCATGGAGATGAGTATGAACACACCTAAGGCCTTTAAGTCTGCCAACGCCATATCTAAATCGAGCTAAATCAGGAATAAGAATGCTGTGATCATTGCCCACAATCACATATTCCACATCCCCTCTTCTTCCTACAAGAAGCGCTACCTGTCTCTTAATGGCTGAAGAAATTTCACCTAATTGGCGTGCTATTTCACGAGAAACTATGACATCTTCTGAGATGCGTCGTCTATAAATAGTGTGGAGTCTTTTTAAATGGCTGGCCTTGAGACCACCAATTTTGCCATATACCTTCTCTATGGCTATGCCTCAAGTTTTTATATGAAAGATGTTATACAACAAATATTTTTATTTCTCACCCTTCCACTGAATCGTCTTTATAGTAATTTTGGAATTTTGTATATTTTTCCCTAAATGTCAAATTAGCCAATCCAGTAGGGCCATTTCTATGTTTGGCAATAATAAGTTCCGCCTTTCCCTTGTTTTCCTCTGTCCGATTATACAGTTCTTCTCGATAAATAAACATGATCAGATCTGCATCCTGCTCTAAAGCGCCTGACTCCCTCAAATCGGCTAACATCGGTCTCTTATTGGGCCTGTCCTCAACCTTTCTGTTCAACTGTGAAAGCGCCATAATAGGGATATCTAAATCCTTTGCGAGAGCCTTCAAAGATCTTGATATATCAGAAATCTCTAACTGTCTTGATTCAACCGCCTTTTTGCTCTGCATTAATTGGAGGTAATCAATAATAACTAACGATATATCATACTTTTTTTTTAATCGTCTGGCCTTTGCCTTTATCTCCAGAGAAGACAAAGCAGATGAATCATCAATATAGATAGGTAACTCTGAAAGTCTATTGGCCGAGTCTGTTAAGCGAAGGTAGTCATCATCCTGCATGGCTCCTTTCCTTAATTTCCATGCATCAATCATAGCATCACTACCTAATAGCCTGATGCCAAGTTGGAGGCTTGACATCTCAAGCGAGAATATCGCTACACCTACTTTATCTATGAGCGCAGCATTAAGTGCAATATTTAAGGCCAGCGCTGTTTTACCCATGCTTGGTCTCCCAGCAATAATGATAAAGTCAGAGTTTTGAAGACCAGAGGTGAGATTGTCAAAATCGGTAAATCCGGTTGAAATACCTGTTATATTACTGCCCGTAGTGGTTTCTATTTTTTTGAAGCTGTTCCTGACAACTTCATCGAGCTGTAAAAAGTTTTGATCTATATTCTTTTCAGCTATCTCAAATATGTACTGTTCGGCTGAATCAAGAATATCGTCAGTCTCATTGCTAGGCTGAAAACACACTTCAGTTATATGAGCACATTGCCGAATCAGGTTTCTTCGTATAGATAAATCTTTCACAATTTCAGCATGATACAGTATCCCAGCAGAAGTTGCTGTTGCCTCTGCCAGAGATGCTAAATACTCCGTCCCTCCTACCTTATCCAAGGCGCCCTTTTCCTTTAACACCTGGGAAAGAGTTATTACATCTACCGGATCATCCCTATTATAAAGGGTAATCATGCCCTCATATATGCGTGCATGGGCCTCTCTATAAAAATCTTCGCCAGAGAGGATATCCACAACCTGATTAAGCGAATCATTATTGATCAATATCCCTCCCACTATCGCCTGTTCAGCATCCATATTATGTGGGGGGACCTTATAGGAAGAATAAACTGTGTCTTCTTTCTTTTTCGGCATAGCCATCAGCTTACGCCTTTTCTTCCTCTTTCTCAACAATGACTTTTATTGTAGTCATAACCTCTGGGTGGAGTTTAATTCCGACTTCAAACTCCCCAAGAGTTCTAATTGACTCATCCGTAACAATTTTTCTTCTATCTACACTAATACCTTCCTTTTCGAGCTCTTGAGCAATATCTCTACTTGTGACAGAGCCATAAAGTTTGCCCTCTTCACCAGTCTTGCGCACCATCGTTACGGTTACCTGAGAGATCTTTTCCGCAGCTCTTTCAGCGTCCTCTTTATCCTTCATATGTCGAGTGGTTATTTTATCTTTTCTCATTTCCAAGGCCTTTAAATTCGCATTATTAGCCTCAATGGCTGCACCTTTTGGAATGAGATAGTTTCTTGCATACCCCTTGGCAACATCTACGATATCACCTTCAAAACCAAGAGATTCAAAATTTTGTAATAAAATAATTTTCATGCCTTTTTTCCATTCTAATTTTTTTGTAAATATAAGGGTAAGGAACTACAATTTCCGTAAAGAAAGGTGAATAAAAAAATAACAAGGGTTTGGGGAAGCAGAAAATAACTCTCTATGCCTCAAAGCTAGCTCTTACGGTTCCCTATGTTCCTTCGTCTTTATTTTTGCCGTAGTAAAAGGTAACAGGGCAATATTTCTCGCTCTTTTTATAGCCACCGCCAGCACTCTTTGGTGCTTAGCGCAGTTCCCAGAAATTCTTCGAGGTATAATCTTACCTCTTTCAGTTGTAAAAGCTGCAAGATTTTTTGAATCTTTGTAGTCAATTTTTAGGCTTGAATCAGCACAAAAGCGACAGATCTTGTGTTTAATAAAAACTCTTTTTCTTTCATGACTGAAGGTATCATTATAGGCCATTATTTTTCCTCAAGGTGTTCATTGTGACTTTCTTCTGTTGTATCTTCTATTTCTTTTTCCTTGCTTACTAAATCCTTCGGATCAACATTTTCATCAATCTTTACGGTAATATATTTTAAGATTTGATCATCTAATTTCAGATTTCTCTCTAACTCTGTCACCGTTTCAGGGAGAGCGTAAAAATCTAATACCACATAGTATCCTTTATCAAATCGCTTCACTTCGTAGGCTAATTTTCTTTTTCCCCACTCATCCACCTTTACAATAAAGCCTTTTAGCTTTTTGATGAGATCCGAAAATTTATCAATTATCTCTTTTAAAGAGTCATCGTCCAAAGTGGGGTCTGCAATATAAATTGTTTCGTAATGATTCATTGAATAGAATACCTTCTTTCTCTATTTATATGTTGAAATTTGTATCCATTTCTATCCCTGTCGCTAAAGATTGTCAACCCATTTTTTCGACATCCTGCGTTTATGATGTTTTTAGAAAACAGGATTTTTATTCTTGGGTGTTCCTTCATGTGCGTAAAGCAATCGTAAGGCACGTGCTATCAGTCATGTGGAAAACGGGAAAAATCTTCCTTCAAGCCGAAAATGATGAGGCTATCTCCCTCTTTTATTATAGTCGAAGATGTGGGAAGCATATATGAAACCTTATTACTTCCCTCTTCCGGCTGCCTTTTGATTGTTAAAACGGTAGCCCTATAACGCTGCCGAAGCTTTAACTCACTTAAGCTCTTCCCTATAAAAATACTGGGAGCAGTAATTTCCGATACCAGGAACCCTCCCGGTAAAGCCAACCTCTGCGAGTGTGTCTTTTTTTGAAGTCGAAGAGACGTTGCCAAGCCAGATGCCATATCTAATTTAAAGATTTCCCTGTTGTAAGCCTCTATGACATCACCTCTTCGTATCGTACCGACCAACTGCCCTTCATTGACTACGGGAATCTGATCAAGCTCAAATTTCCCAAAGAGCTGCATAACCATATCGAGGGATTCTTTCGTATTTACCACTGTTACTTCTTGGTTTATGAGGTCTGAGGCAATGACAGCATCACGAACAGATTCATAATCCTTTAGAATGGGTCGCAAATTCTCAAGTGAGATATGACCATATATTCGGTTATCATCCCCAACCACAAAAAAATTGGCATGGGAACTTGCCATCATCCTCGTAGCAAGTTCGGCCAAGGGTGTCGAGGGAGATACCAGCTCAATGTCAGGAATCATCACCTGAGAAACCTTGAGACGCTTAAGTACATTGAGTTCCTTTCCACCATAGATATTTACTCCCCTTCGGACTAATTTGAGAGTATAAATTGACTCTCTTGAAAGCTGTGCTGAGATCACCAATCCCATAGTACATGCAAACATTAAAGGCAGTATTATGAGATAATTGGATGTCATCTCAAAGATAATAATCATGGCGGTAATAGGGGCCCTCGTAGTGCCGGCAACAACTGCACCCATGCCCACTAAGGCATATGCGCCAGGTAATGCGGTCGTGTAAGGGAAAAGAGTATGAACAACCTGTCCAAAGACACCCCCTAATGCTGCCCCCATAAACAGTGAGGGTGCAAATATTCCCCCTGAACTACCTGAGCCGATGGTTATGCTTGTAGCTAATATTTTGGCAATCAGGAGCCCGAAAAGCATAATCCCAAACAGTTCACCATGTAAGATTTGGGTAATTGATTCATATCCTACACCAAGGACATGAGGGAAAAAAATCCCAATGCATCCGATAATAGTTCCACCGATAGCAGGCTTAATAAATTCTGGCAATTTCCATCGTTCAAAGAAATCTTCCATACCGTAAAGGGTGCGGATGAAGATATAGGCAACGACCCCAGCTAAGACTCCCAATGCTAAATAGAGAAATAATTCACTATAATGCAAAAGATCGTAGAAAGGGATCTCAAAGGCAGGAAAGTTGCCCAGGTAGTGCCTGGATAAGGCGGTAGCAATAACTGATGAAACTACTATAGGAATAAACTGTAATGCAGTTAATTCACTCAGTATAATTTCTAAAGAAAAGAGGGCACCGGCCATGGGGGCATTAAAGGTAGCTGCAATACCTGCCGCTGCACCACAAGCTACTAAAACCCGCAAACGTCCTCCAGATACTTTAAACAATCTTCCAATAGCCGAAGAAATGGCAGAACCAATTTGTACAATAGGTCCTTCACGGCCTACCGAGCCACCAGAACCGATACAAATAGCAGATGCAAAGGCCTTGGCAAAGACGACACGAGTTCTCATTCTACCATTTTTTAGGGCAACAGCCTCCATCACCTCTGGCACACCATGCCCTTTTGCCTCAGGTGCAAAGAAATAGACAATGATCCCTACCAGAAGGCCCCCTACTGCTGGGATGACGAGCTTAATCCAAAAGGGCGCTGCAAGAGCCATGCTTAACAGACCTTTTCCCTCCATCCCGGTTGCGTTACCCCACCCCAATTGGTCAGCTATGGCAATTAGTTTTCGAAATCCAATAGCTCCATATCCACCCACCGCACCCGCAATTCCGCCCATCACTATCATAAAAAAATTTTCACGACGGGTGAAGGCAAGCAAAGTTTTATTTATGCTACATTGGATTTTCGAAAAAAAATTGTTGTTCATTTCATATAATTCTAAGTTATTGGGATTGGTAGCAATCGATTCAGGCTCAGAATGTATGGACCTGATGTGGATAAAGAATACTAATTTTGAAAAAGAAAAGAAAAGAAACCTGACTGGGTATATATCAAATAATGATAATTATACAATAGAATTTTTTTAATCATACACTACCATCAGAAAAGGCATTACGCCTTTTCTGATGGTATATGGACTGATGTCTATCTACAACATGTTATTTCTTATCTCTTTTTAGCACCACATACCTTGAATGACCTCTATGTTTTATCACAATGAGGATCTGTTTTTTTGATGATGACTTCTTTATTATCCTTTTATAATCACTGAGGTTTTCCACCTGCTCATGTTCTATCTCCTGAATCAGATCACCTCGTTGCAATCCTGCATCAGAACCTGGACTGCCTTTCTTTACACCTGATATAACTACTCCCTTCTCATCCTTTAAAGACAGGCTTTCTGCAATTTCAGGGGTAAGTTCTTGAACAGACAATCCAAAACTTTCCTCTATTTTAGGGGTAGTGGCAGCCACTCTTGCATCCTCTTTTAGTTCACCTATTGTGATCGTGAGTCTTTTTTCTTTCCCCTTTCTGATTATGAGTATCTCTACCTCTTTGCCAACTAATGTTTCTGCGACCATAGCTGGCAGGGTATTCATCGCCTTAACCTTTTTACCGTCAAAGTTGATTATTACATCTCCCCTCTTAAGGCCTCCCTTATCAGCAGGACTGTCCTTCGTAACCTCGCCTATAAGGGCTCCCTCTTCGGTTTTGAGGTCGAATTTGTCCTTAATCTCCTGTGTAACCACTTGAATACTCACACCGAGCCAACCCCGTATAACCTTTCCTCTCTCTTTCAGCTGAGGCATAACGGATTTCGCCATGTTAATCGGTATTGCAAAACCAATGCCTACATTTCCCCCACTTTGGCTCACAATAGCTGTGTTGACTCCTATAACCTCTCCGTTGAGATTGAACAGCGGTCCACCTGAATTTCCAGGATTTATTGAGGCATCTGTTTGAATAAAATTATCATATGGTCCTGCGCCTATTACCCGTCCCTTTGCGCTTACAATGCCTGCGGTTACGGTGCTTCCGAGACCAAAAGGATTTCCAATAGCCACAACCCAATCACCTACCATGAGTTTATCTGAATCTCCAAGTCTGGCAAACGGGATAGTGTTTTCTGTCTTGATCTTTATCAGGGCAAGATCGGTCTTCGGATCTCTCCCAATGATCTGTGCCTCGTATTTCTTTTTATCAGGAAGCGTAACCAGGATTTCATCTGCATCTGCGACTACATGGTTATTGGTCAAGATATACCCGTCTCCGCTCACAACAACGCCTGAACCGAGGCTTCTTTGTTTCATTTCCTGTTCAGGTCTTTGACCAAAAAAGTGACGGAAGAACTCATCCCCCAAAAAGTCCTTAAACTCCCTGCTCTGAAAGGGAGAAAGCCGCTGCATTGACTTCACTATTTTTGTCGTAGAAATATTCACCGCCACATGGGCCTGTTTAGCCGCCAACTCTGCAAAACTATCAGGGATGCCATTTTTTGCCATGGCATTCTGGTTAAGCCAGAAGGCTGAAAAAAAGACAATAACCAAGCCCAGAAAAATTGTTTTACTTCGTTGAAAACGTTGATTTTTCATTATCATTTCACCTCCTTGTTTGCCTCGCCTTTTTCACTCTTTTTCTTCTAATTTTTTCAGGGTTTGTTGAGCCTTTGCCAAGTCTCTTCTCAAGGCGACCATCTCTTCTTTCAATCGTTCTGCCTCATCATGCTCGTGGGTGTCGATATGGTGTGTAGAACTATCATCGCTACATGGAATCGCTCCATCGATCTGGCCACTCATGTAATTTTTTATTACGTCCCCCACTATGCCGGAAGCTCCTGTTAATGCTTGTATCCCGAGTTGTTGAAAAAAACTGATAGCCTTTGGCCCCATGCCACCAGAAATGATCACATCAGCCCCTAAACTCTGTATAAAAGTAGGCACCTCACCAACTTGACCATGGCTGTCATAGAAGGGGTTTTTTACTGCCTCAACATTCTTAATTTCCTTGTCATCAACATCCACCACTATATAATAAGGGCACCTGCCAAAATGGTGACTTAAGACTGCATCTACCCCCATATTATCGTCCGTAGCGATTGCAATTTTCATACTCGTATTCTCCTTTCATTGTTACTATTTCGTTAATACTTCACTCTCTTTTTAATAAAGCAGGATATTTGACAGTGGTTATTTTTCAGCTCTTACCTTATATGGGAAACAGGGATGTAATGGGAAAAGATAAGACTATTGAGGAAGGATGTCAAGACAAGAAGGCCAAAGTTGTGAATGATGCGGGCGCATATATGTATTGCTTACGATAATCCTCTTTTCTCGCCGAAGTCTTGCTTTTATCAAAGTGAAGGAGCAAAAATTTCGCCTTTTAACTCTCCATAGCCTCAAAAAAAGCCTCAATCCGTGTACGTGTCTGTTCCTCGAAGTACACCCTGGAATCAGTGATGTCTGCCTCTATAACCACAGAGGGAATGGCAAGCCTGTCCATCAAAATGCGGGCAAGATCATACTGGCCAACCGAATAAGGCTTACAACTTCTCGCAGAGTGGATCACCAGGCCATCAACCCGATACTCCTTAATAAGTTGTTCCATAAGCTCTAAACGATTATTAAGGTTATTGTTAAGTATTACGAGGCTATAGGCCTTGGCCATGGACTCGAATGGTTGCCTCACATCTAAATCGTAAATAGTCTCAGCCCATGCGTTTGTATACGTGGCAGTGACAAAGTTCATGCCTTGCGCTGCAAAGATATCGGACAGATCTCGCACTTTATACCAGATAGCGATATTATCCCACATAAGCCTCTTGCGCTCATGTGTGATAGCACCCACACCACGCTCGATTCGCTCCTTCAGCTCACGGAGAAGGATACGATAGTAGTCCAGGGCCACAGGCAGCCCGCGCAGCGAAACAATGGGGGCGAGATGTCCAAATGCATCAAAGATTGTCATGGGCGCTGGTTGGGTCTTCATAGTAGCCAAAACTTCACCCCATGTGAGAGCGCCTTCCTTTGCAATACGAATAATTCCCTGAAGCTTCTGATAGTTGAAACGCTGCCCGGAAACCCGCTCTAATAATGGAATCATCTCTTCGAACTGACGGACCATGTAAGAGATATCATGTTCTGTTATCGTTGAAAAGTTATACGGTGTGTCAAAGAGAACAAGTGGCACTTTCCAGTAATGGGCCAAGGCCTTATACCAGTAGACTACTGTCTGGCAGATATTGTTGGAGGCGAACAAAAGGTCCGGCTTTGGTAATTTACCGACCGGGGTTATGCCAGAGAAATAGTGCCCTAAGTCTATGCGTGCATATGAGCACAGATCTTGGTGATAGCCATGTTCCTCCGCTACAGCGCACAGTTCTGGTCCCATCTTCTTTGCCCCACAAAGAGCTCCGTGGTTTTCTGGGTAGAATGTGTAGAAATCAAAAGCCCTCAGCAGCTCAACAGGTGCACCACTGGTTACCCAGGCCACAGGTTTCGCTCCCTCAGCGTAGCGTGACAGGAAGTAGTGTCTGGCCATAATCTCCTTTAAACGATTGGTGCTCTTAAGTGCTGGTCCAAAGTTGGGGTTGGAATGTGTTGGGCGCCTTTTCTTTTTTAACCCAGAAAAACGCATGAGGGTTGGGGCCCCAAGGTCTTTCATAAAATGGTACCGCACGTTTTTAAGCAATGACATACAATTCCTTTAACTGATCATTTCTACAAAGGCCTCGACACGGGTTACTAACTGACCGCTGAGACCCTGATTTACCTCGCAATCTATGAGTAGCGTAGCCAGCCCCCTGTTTTTCAGCTCTTTTACAAGAAGTGGCACATCAAATAGCTCAGTCTCACAGAATTTTACCATATAAAAGATTACCCCTTTGGCTTTACTACGCTCAATTTTTTTAAATAGATGGTCCGCACGTGCTCTCAGAGACGAGTTTTTGGTTGTGCATGGGGGCATACCAAAATAATTCTCGACCATAGCTTCAAAGGGATCTTCGTTTTTGCTCTCAGGTGTCAGAAGCCGTCTGCCACAATTCAAAAGATCGTCGTCAGCAACCCGCACCCCCATCTTGTCCAGGGTTTTAAGGATCTCAGGAGGATTTGGCACAATACCGCTTAGAATCACTGAGGGACCTTTTCGACCGTCGCCCCTTGAGGCAGAAAGGAACTCCTCGAGCAGGGGCAGGAAATCATCAGGATGCAGGTATTCACCCCTTCGGATTACCTGGTAAAAATCGGTATTCGAGGCGGTAAGTTCATCACAGGCCCTGAGTCTATACAGTTCTTTAAGGAGAGCGGCCACCTGATGCCCCTTCTTCACCTGCTGTTTCAATGCAGAGAAATCAAGGGCCCCAAGCTGTGTTTCCAGCCTTGACACCAATCCCTTTAGCTCCTCCAGATAATAGCGCCTGGATGCGGCACTGTATGGAGCCTTGGGATGGTAAAAAAAGTAGCAGGGCGTATCAAGATTCAGGTAATCAGACACAATAGAGGCCAGATTCTGGATGGAGTCACAGGTGTGAGGGAACAAGAAGCCATCTATATTTTTGCACTTGTCCTGCAGTATGAGTTCTAATCCTAGTTTAACCACCGAGCATATATACGGCTGCAGATGAGCGTTCGCATGGCTAACCTCGAGTGGCGGATCCCAGACCTCCACTGGCAAAACATTCATAGCCCAGAGGATCTCTTTGGGGTAATAGGCAGGGAAGATTCCAAAAAGTTTTCGCCCCTTTTCCTCCTTTTGACTTATAAGATATTCTTTGCGTGTCATCAGGTCTTTCTATGTAGGATTTTTCACATTTAATCCTTTTTCTCGTAAATAATCCTTCACCTCTTGAATGCTAAAAATGTGATAATGAAAAACAGAAGCAGCCAGGAGAATCTGTGCGCCACCTAAAACCACCCCCTCATAGAAATGTGTGAGCTTTCCAGCGCCACCTGAAGCCACTACCGGCACATCAACGACATCTGAAATGGCTTTTGTGTATTCAAGATCATAGCCTGCCTGTGTTCCATCTCCATCCATACTGGTGGGTAAAATTACACCTGCACCAAGTTCCTGACATTGTTTGGCCCACTCGATAGCATCCTTACCAGTTGGTTGTATGCCACCTGAAACAACCAACTCAAAGCCAGAGGGCATCTCGTTATTCCTTCGTGCATCGATCGCCACAGTGATC
The DNA here is from genome assembly GCA_964489745.1 of uncultured Desulfobacteraceae bacterium. Classification (GTDB taxonomy): domain Bacteria; phylum Desulfobacterota; class DSM-4660; order Desulfatiglandales; family B25-G16; genus B33-G16. The sequence goes on along the minus strand of CAZBBQ010000001.1, from coordinate 3,374 downwards.
CTTTCTGATCCAAATTTTTCCGCTCCTTCCCTGATGAGATCAGGATTCCTTACTGCCGCGCTGTTCATAGAAACCTTATTCGCGCCTGCTTTCAAGACCACATCAATATCCTCTAACACAGATATTCCCCCTCCCACGGTGAGAGGGATATCTATAACCGACGAGACATTTCGTACCCATTCCAGTTGAGTTTTTCTTCTCTCTACTGTTGCCGCTATATCAAGCATGGCCAGCTCATCGGCCCCTTCTTTTTGATATAAGATCGCATTTTCTACTGGATCGCCTGCATGTTTCAGATCAACAAAATGGATTCCCTTGACTACCCTCCCCTCCTTCATATCAAGACAGGGCATTATTTTAATTGTATCCATACATTCTCCTTTTTTTTCTTTGGGTAACACCACTCTTAGGCTCTCCTACAATACCTCCTCACACTCTGTGAGTTTTCTCACAATCAGCTCACTACTATTGCATACTCTCATCTTCTATATCAATTTCTTTCTTTTTCTGTGAAATGGATACCTTGACAATTTAAAATTCTACCTTATTTTTTACACGTAAGAAGTGATGAAATACGGCCTCCTGCAATGTTCATAGCAAATGGCTGACATAGTACAACACAATGGAGTTATACACCATGCTTCGAAAATTAGTTGTTGGCCCTTATCAGGCTAATTGTTATATTTTAGGTTGCAAAGAAACAAACGAGGGAGTTGTCATTGACCCTGGAGATGAAGTAGTACGCATTGTAAAAGAAATCTCAGAGAATGCTCTGAAAATCCTCTATATACTTATTACCCATGGTCACATTGATCATATTGGGGGTGCTGGCGAACTACAACGCATAACCAAGGCCCCCCTATTCATTCACAACCTTGATGCCCCAGGCCTCCATTTTAAACCAGATGGATATCTCTCTGATGGCCAAAAACTTCACTTCGGCACGTATACTATCTCAGTGATTCATACTCCTGGACACTCTCCCGGGGGAGTGAGTTTCCATTCTCCTGGCGCTATCTTTACTGGCGATACCCTTTTTGCGGGTTCTATAGGAAGAACCGATTTTTCTGGAGGAGATTATAACAAATTGATAGATGGGGTTGTAACAAAGATCTTCCCTTTAGGAGATGATGTACGCGTATATCCAGGACATGGCCCGGCAACCACAGTTGGCAGAGAGCGCCTTACAAACCCTTTTTTCACCTCCAGTCACACCCTTTAAACGTATACATACCATTTCATATGTCTTGGTATG
>CAZBBQ010000001.1:0-2019 GCA_964489745.1 uncultured Desulfobacteraceae bacterium | reverse complement strand
AATTGCTGCTATTTTCTGCTTAATTACACATCCATAAAGAACGATTGAGGGGACAAGAGCGTATGGATTCATTGATTGCCAAAGGCGCAGATATGATACAAAAATCTGAAAAGATTCTCGTGTTCTCTGGCGCCGGACTGAGTACGGAATCAGGTATTCCTGATTTCAGAAGCCCGGGAGGGGTCTGGAGCAGGTACGATCCATCAGATTTTTTCTTTGATAAAATTATATCGGATGAAAACACCAGGGAAAAATACTGGCAGATGAGCACAGAGTTTTACCAGACAATGAAAGACGCTGTCCCAAACCGTGCTCACCGTGCTATTAAAGTTCTGGAAGACATGGGGAAGCTCCTGTCAGTCGTCACCCAGAACATCGACTGGCTTCACCACAAGTCAGGAAACTCGTCAGACAAAATAATTGAAATTCATGGTACCGCTTTTTCAGTTTCCTGTCTCAGCTGTGGAAAAAAATATGACAGGGACGAAATCCAACAACGGATACAATCAGGCGTGAAAGTCCCGTATTGTGACGATTGCTCCGGTATCCTCAAACCAGATACTATCTCATTTGGCCAGGCCATGCCTGAAGAAAAGATGGCGACCGCAATCATGTATGCTCGCGAATGTGATCTTTGTATTGTAGTAGGCTCTTCACTTGTGGTGTACCCTGCTGCTTCTGTTCCTCTTACAGCAGTTCAAAGCGGAGCAAAGCTAATGATAATAAATCGCGATGAAACACCCCTTGATTCCATGGCAAGCCTGGTAATCCATGAATCAGTCTCTCATGTGTTAGGGAATATGCTTGAAATGCCAACGGCTCCGCCCTCTCACCTCCACCCAAACTCTTCGGACGATTAAAAGACGGCGGTGAATTTTTTCCTTGAAGCCGGGAGAGATTGCGTCTATATAATCCTTTATGTAAAAAATTGAGCTGTAAGGAGGGTACAATGTTACGAATCGGTTTTATTGGGTGGCGAGGTATGGTTGGATCAGTTCTGTTGGGCCGTATGCACGAAGAACAGGACTTTAAAGGTTTTGAGCCACTATTTTTTACTACCTCAAATGTCAATGGGAAAGGCCCTGATGTGGGTCTTGACATTCCTCCATTAAAGGATGCCTTTGACATCGAGCTCCTTTCTTCAATGGATATTGTTCTGACCTGTCAGGGAGGTGATTATACAAAGAAAGTGTACCCCGAAATGCGAAACCGGGGATGGAAAGGCTACTGGATAGATTCCGCGTCTGCCCTGCGTATGAACGATGATAGCATTATTGTCCTGGACCCTGTAAACAGGGCTGTGATAGACGCTGGATTATCTTCAGGTATCAAAACCTATGTGGGTGGGAACTGTACCGTGAGTCTGATGCTTATGGCCCTTTCAGGTCTTTTTGACTCGAGTCATATTGAGTGGGTATCTTCTATGACCTATCAGTCAGCATCAGGCGCCGGTGCTAAGCACATGAAAGAGTTGATTGCCCAAATGAACATCCTCGGGGATGCCTCCAGAACACTGCTTGATGACCCAGCATCCACGGCTATAGCCATTGATGAGGTAGTTACAAAAAAACTGAGAAGCAACGCATTTCCAGTCGAAAATTTCTCGGCTCCTCTCGCTGGCAGCCTGATTCCATGGATCGATTCTGCAATGGAATCCGGACAGACCAGAGAGGAATGGAAAGGCTCCGCTGAAACAAACAAGATTTTGCAAACAAAAAAACCAATACCCATAGACGGTCTCTGCGTTCGCGTGGGTGCCATGAGATGCCATAGTCAGGGCCTGACCATCAAGCTTGATAAGGATATACCTCTTGATGAAGTCTCTGAGATGATTGAAAAAGGCAATCAGTGGGTGAGATTAATCCCTAATAATAAAGAATCCACTCTTCAATTCTTAACACCTGCAGCGGTAAACTCTACATTGACCATTCCAGTGGGTAGATTGCGAAAGATGGTCTTAGGGCCTGAATATGTGGCTGCCTTTACAGTAGGAGACCAGCTCCTCTGGGGTGCTGCAGA